>CAZPDV010000112.1:0-6954 GCA_964585355.1 uncultured Aliiroseovarius sp. | reverse complement strand
GCTCGTCCGACAGGTCCGGCACCGGGGCACAGACCTTTTTCAGGCGCGGGTCGGGATGGATCAGGATCGGGCGTAGGCTCATGGACCCGATGTAATTTGCGCGCCGGCGTTTTGCAAGCCGAAGGCGTGTAACCTTGACGTTACACATGGATGGGTTTATGTAACCCACAGGTTACTTTCCAGGAGGTCGCATGATTGGTTTCATTCTTCCCGTGATCGGTGCCGGAATTCTGGGCGGGCTGGCCACCGCCTTGCTCGGATATCTGGGTTTTGACACCCGCGTGGCCATGCCGCTTGCGGTTGGCCTGGCGGTCATGCCGATGATCTGGCTGACGAACAGGGTCCGGCCGGCAAGACCGACCGTCGCGCCCCCTGACCCCGAGCGCCTGTACTGGCACTATCTCGGCCTGGCGCTGGCCGGGGCCGGGCTGTTTATCGCGCTGCTCTGGCTGCAGGAGGCCCGGACCGCCGCAGGCTTCGGTCTGCTGGGCGCGGCCCTGGCATTGGGCCTGTGGCTGAGCGCCCGGCAAAATGCCCTGCGGATCCTGAAAAGGGACGACCCCAGCCTGTTTGACGAACGCGCCCAGGCCAACCAGCGCCGGTCGGAAAAATGGGCCTTCATCGCCACGTTCGAGGCGGCGCTGATCCTCGGCTGGCTGGATTTTCAGGGGATCGCGGAGCTCTCGGGCGCCTTTGTCGGATTTGGCGCCGCCTTTGCCGGGGCCATGGCCGGGCTGCTGGGGCAAGCCTGGCTGGAATGGCGCGACAGCCGATGAGCGCACCCCGCCTGATCACCCACCTCAAGGCGCTGCGGGGCAAGGCCGGGCTGACCCAGGCCGAGCTCGCCGCGCGGGTGGGCGTGTCGCGCAAGACCATCAACACGGTGGAAAACGGCGTTTTCGTGCCCTCGACCCTGCTGGCGCTGAAAATCGCCCGGGAACTGGACCTGCCGGTGGAGGCGATTTTCGCCCTTGCCCCGGAAGACGAAGCCAATAGAGTGCGCCGGGAAGGAGAAACGACATGAATTTTGACGAGATCATCGACCGGCGCGGCACCCATAGCGCCAAATGGGACCTGATGGAGCCGCTCTATGGCGTGCCGGCCGCCGATGGCCTCTCCATGTGGGTGGCCGACATGGATTTCCGCCCGCCCGCCTGTGTCGAGGCGGCGCTGGACAGGATGCGCGAGATCGGCGTTTATGGCTATTACGGCGATGATGCAGGCTATCGCGCCGCCATCGCCTGGTGGATGCAGAACCGGCATGGCTGGAAGGTGGACCCGGCGGCGATTTTCACCACCCATGGCCTGGTAAACGGCACCGCGCTTTGCGTCGATGCCTTCACCGACCCCGGCGACAAGGTGGTGCTGATGACCCCGGTCTATCTCGGCTTCGCCAGGGTAATCCGCGCCGCCGGCCGCGAGGTGGCGGAAATGGAACTGCGGCTGGAAAACGGCCGCTACGAGATGGACTTTGCCGCCTGGGACGCGGCCATGACCGGGCGCGAGAAGATGCTGATCCTGTGCTCGCCGCACAATCCCGGCGGCCGGGTCTGGAGCCGGGAGGAACTGGAAGCGGTCGCCGATTTTGCCCGCCGCCATGACCTGGTGCTGGTCTCGGACGAAATTCACCATGACCTGGTGATGCCCGGCCACACCCATACCCCCATGGCACTGATCGACGGGGTGGCCGACCGGCTGGTGATGATGACCGCCACCACCAAGACCTTCAACATCGCGGGCTCCCATATCGGCAATGTCATCATCCATGACGAAACCCTGCGCGCCCGCTTCGCCGCCCGCATGAATGCCCTGGGCATGTCGCCCAACAGTTTCGGCCTGTTCATGGCCGAAGCCGCCTACAGCCCGGAAGGCGCCGAATGGGCGGATGCGCTGGTCGCCTATCTGGACGCAAACCGCAAGCTGTTCGATGCCGGCGTGAACGCCATCCCCGGCCTGCGCTCGATGCCGCTGGAAGCCACCTATCTTGCCTGGGTCGATTTCTCAGGCACCGGCATGGCGCCCGAAGAATTTACCCGCCGGGTCGAACAGGAGGCCCATATCGCCGCCAATCACGGCCCGACATTCGGCACCGGCGGCGAGAGCTTCCTGCGCTTCAACCTGGCCACCCCGCGCGCCCGGGTACAGGAAGCGGTCACACGCCTGCAAACGGCCTTTGCGGACCTTCAGTAAATCCCAACCGCCCTGTCCCTTTCATCTTTCCGAAATACTCCGGGGAGCGCGAGGGGCAGCGCCCCTCGCGGCCTGTGGCCTTCGCAGGCTGGGCTTGGCTCATTTTTCAATGAAAAATGAGCCTGATTCGAGGCCTCCGGCGGGGATATTTGTCAACAGAAGAAGCAAATGCCGGGTCAAGGCCATGACCGCAGACCGGCGCCCAGTGGTTTATCTATGGATGCCCGGCCAGGCTGGTGAGCAGCGCCACCGGCGCGTTTTCATCGCGCACGAAATCAAGCGGCGCCTTTGCGCGCACTTCGGTGGCGCGTTTGAAGTCGTATTTCATGCGCTCACCGGCTTCCTCGGAAGCGACGATCAGACATTGATACAAGTGCCGGGCGCCATCATAGAGATCGACCAGCCCGCGCAGATGCGGCGCATCCTCGCGCAGGACTTCAAAGCCGGCATCGTGCAGCTCCAGCACCGGAAACACCGATTCGCCCGCATGCACCCGCAGGCGGCTCTTTTTGCGCAGCGCGGCCTTGCGGGCACGTTCCAGCCCTTCGCGCACTTCCTTTGGCAGGTATTCCGACATCTCCATCTCCTGCCGGCACCTTGCCACGGAACTGGTAAAGGTCAAGTTAACCTTTTCGGCAGGCGGGTTTTGGCCTAGATGTTGTGGTCCTCTACCAGGTCAACCCCAACCACCGGGCGCAGCACATGCGGCTTGGCCGGGTCATAGAGCGCCGAATCGGCAAAGTCGCGCACCTCTCCCAGGGCAGGGCCCACCAGGATCAGCGCGGTGCGGGTGATCTTCTCGGCCCGCACCCTGGCGCGGATGTCGGACAGGGTGCCGCGCAGCAGCATCTGATCCGGCCAGCCAACCCGATAGGCCACCGCCACCGGGCAATCGGCGCCGTAATGCGGGGTCAGCACCCGCTCGATCTCGCGCAGATTGCGAATGGCCAGGTGGATCGCCAGGGTGGCGCCGGTGCGGGCGAAATTTTCAAGGCTTTCGCCTTCCGGCATGGAGGTGGACTGCATCGACATGCGGGTGAGCACGATGGATTGCGCCACTTCGGGAATGGTGAGCTCCTGCCCCAGGGCCGCGGCGGCGGCGGCATAGGCGGGCACGCCGGGGACGATCTGATAGGGGATGGCCTCCGCGCGCAGGCGCCGGATCTGTTCGGCTATGGCGCCGTAGAGGCTGGGATCGCCCGAATGCACCCGGGCCACGTCGAGCCCGGCGGCATGGGCGCGGGCAATCTCGGCATGGGTTTCGTCAAGCGTCATCGGCGCGGTGTCGAGCACGCGCGCCCCTTCCGGCGCCCCGGCCACCACCTCGGGCGGCACCAGCGAGCCCGCATAGAGGCAGACCGGGCAGGCCGCGATCAGGCGCTGCGCCTTGAGCGTCAGCAGTTCGGGGTCGCCGGGGCCGGCGCCAATGAAATAGACCGTCATGACAAGTCTCCATCTATTCGGCGGGCATAGCCGCGCGGCGTGTACATGCGCGCGCCCTCGCCAAGTTGCGCCAGCCGTGAATTGGACGACCCCACCAGCACCACGGTCAGCATGTCCACCTCGTCCACCTGTAGCGCGTCCAGCCGGCGATAGCGCAGCCGTTCCTCGGGCCGCCCCAGATTCGAGGCCAGCAGCACCGGCGTGGCGGCCGGGCGGTGCGCCAGCAGGATATCGCGTGCCTCGGTCAGCAAGGTGCGGCGCTTTTTCGATACCGGGTTATAGAAGGCGATGACGAAATCGCCCCGGGCTGCCGCCTGCACGCGCCGGATGATGTCATCGCGCGGGGTGAGCAGATCGGAGAGCGAGATGGCGCAGAAGTCATGGCCCAGCGGCGCCCCGGCCCGCGCGGCCGCCGCCTGCAGCGCCGAAATGCCGGGGGCCGAGACCACCTCGACCCGCCGCGCCGCCTGCGACACGCCGCCCGCCGCCGGCCCCCGGTCGAGAAGCTCGAACACCAGCGCGCCCATGGCGTAAATGCCGGCATCACCGGAAGAAACCAGCGCCACCCGCGCGCCCTCGCCGGCACGCTCCAGCGCGTAGCGGCAGCGCGCCTCTTCGCCGCCCAGCGGAAACTCGGTGCGGGTCTTGCCCGCGGCCAGCGGCCCCAGCAGATCGAGATAGAGCCCATAGCCCACCAGCTCGTCCGCCTCGGCAATCAGCCGGCTGGCCTCGGGCGTGCGCCAGGCCGCCTGTCCGGGGCCGATGCCGACAATGGCAAGGTGGCCGCGCGCCCGCCCTGCCGGGGTGACAATCGGCGCGGGGGCCTGGGCCAGGGCGCAGGTTGCATTGGCGGTCTTGGCCTTGGGCCGGGTCAGGGTCGCGGCCTTGCCCGCCGCCGCCAGCGCCGCCGCCTCGGCGACCCCGTGACAGCCGACTTCGGCAAAAACCACCTCGGAGGGGGTTTCAAGGCGCGGCGTCAGCGCCTCCAGTTCGGCCGCATCGAACAGCCTGAGCGGCACCCCCAGATCGCGGGCCAGCGCCAGCACCGCCGGCTCGTCCGCCTTGAGGTCGAGCGTGGCCAGCGCGGCCAGCGCGCCGGGCGCAACCCCGGCCGTGTCCAGCGCCTCCCGCGCCAGGGTGGCAAGCTCCTCGGGCGGGCAGTTGCGGGCGCAGCCCACCCCCAGCACGAAGCGTTGCGGATGATAGACCAGGGTGGTGTCGGCGGCGGCGGGTGCCGGCGCGGGGGTGCAGAGGATTTCCACCGCCGCCGCCGCTGTGCCCCCTACCGGCAGATCGGCCAGCCAGCCGGCTTCGGCCGCCGCCGGACCCCGCAATACCGCCCCGGCGCCAGCCAGCAGCGCCGCCATGGCCGCCTTGGCATTTTCCGGGTTGGCCAGGTACCAGCCCGCCGGCGGCTCGTCCAGCGCCACGCCCAGCGCCACATCGCCCGCCGTGGTCACCGCCGCCCGCGCCCCCAGCCCCGCGGCGATGTCCCGCGCCAGCCGGTTGGCGCCGCGATGCCCGCCCAGAAGCGGCACGACAACCGCGCCGTCATCCGACACCGCGATCACCGGCGGCTCGGCCCGCTTGTCATTGAGCAGCGGCGCCACCGCGCGGATCAGGATGCCCGCCGCACAGACGCCAATGACCGGCCTGCCGGCAGCGAACAGGTCGCGCACATGATCAAGCGCGTTGGGAAACAAGGCATCGGCCTTGTCCACCCGGCCTTCACGGCCATGCACCGACGCCCCCAGATACGCGCCGATGCGATGCGCCACCGCCTCGCCGGCGCGGTTGAGGCACAAGATTACCGGTTCAGCCACGGGTCGGCTCCTTTCACGATCAGGATCATCGAGAAATACGGGGCGGGATCTGGTGCGTCGGCAAGCGGCAGGCGCTGCTCGCCGGGCATGGTCGCGCGCTCGATATAATGGGCGCGCGCGCTCAGGCCCAGCCGCTCGATCAGGGCGCGCACCCGGCCGATATGGCGACCGACCTTGAGGATCGCCACCGCGTCGGCCGCCTGGATGCGCGCCTGCAGCTCGGCATCCGCCATTGGCGCGGCCAGCACGCTCAGCACCTCGTTGCGGGCGATCAGCGGCAGGCCCAGCCGGGCCGAAGCGGCACAGACCGAGGCCACGCCCGGCACCACCTCGACCGGAAAGTGCGGCGCCAGGCGGGCATGGAGATACATGAACGAGCCGTAAAAGAACGGGTCGCCCTCGCACAGAAAGGCCACATCCGTGCCGGCCGCCAGCGCCTCGCCAATGCGCGCGGCGCCGGTGTCATAGGCGGCCTGGGCCGGGGCGCGGGCGGCGCTCATCGGCACTTCCACCACCAGTTCGGGCGTGCCCTCGGCGATCAGGCCGGCGGCAATCGCACGGGCCAGGCTCTCGCTCCCGGGCAGCGCCGGATAGGCAACCACCCCCGCCGCCCCGATCAGCCGCGCCGCCTTGAGGGTGATCAGCTCCGGGTCGCCGGGGCCAAGACCGATGCCGTAAAGCGTGCCGTGTTTCGTCTTGCTCATCGCTTGATCAGGCTCCATTGCGTGACCGGGCGCAGCGGTTTCCAGCCGGTGCGCGGCCCCAGCGCCTCGGCGCGGGCGACACCGATTTCCACCAGATCGCCGCCATGCTGCTTGTAGAGCGCCGCCAGCAGCCCGGCGCTTTCCAGCGTCACCGCATTGGCCACCAGCCGCCCCAACGGGCGCAGCGCATCCCAGGCGGCCTCGAAGGTCTCGCGCGACAGGCCGCCGCCGATGAACACCGCATCCGGCGGGGCCAGCCCGGCCAGCGCCTCGGGCACCGTGCCGGCCACCAGTTCCAGCCGCGGCACGCCCAGCGCCAGCGCATTTTCCGCCGCCATGGCGCGACGATCTGCCCGCGGCTCGATGCCGATGGCACGGGCATAGCGGGCGCCGCGCATCCACTCCACCGCGACCGAACCGCAGCCGGTGCCGATATCCCACAACAGCGCCCCGCGCATCGGCATCAGCTTGGCCAGCGTGACGGCGCGCACCTCGCGCTTGGTCATGGTGCCGTCATGGGTAAACACCTCGTCGGGCAGGCCCGGCACGCGGGGCAAAAGCGCCGCATCGGGGGCGGCAATGCATTCTACCGCGAGGGTATTGAAGGCTGGCACCACATGGTTCCAGCTCGCCGCCACGCCTTCAAACCGTGCCTCATCCGGCCCGCCCATCGCCGCCAGCACCGTCATCCGCGATTGCCCAAAGCCGCGCTCTGTAAGGAAGGTCGCGATTTGGGCGGGGGTCTCTGCGCCCGTGGTTAGGATCAGCAGCCGCACATCGGGCTGGATGAAGGC
>CAZPDV010000111.1:0-6976 GCA_964585355.1 uncultured Aliiroseovarius sp. | reverse complement strand
CGCATATGGGCTATGTCACCGCCGGCATCTTTGCCTTCAACCAGCAGGGCATGGACGGGGCGTTGTTCCAGATGCTCAGCCACGGCTTTGTGGCCGGGGCGCTGTTCCTGGTGGTGGGGGTGGTCTATGACCGGATGCATACCCGCGAAATCGCGGCCTATGGCGGGCTGGTCAACCGGATGCCGCGCTATGCGCTGATCTTCATGCTCTTTACCATGGCCAATGTGGGCCTGCCGGGCACGTCCGGCTTTGTCGGAGAGTTCCTGACCCTGGTGGGCATGTTCCAGGCCAATACCTGGGTCGCGGTGGTGGCGACCTCGGGGGTGATCTTCTCGGCCGCCTATGCGCTGTGGCTCTATCGCCGGGTGGTGTTTGGCGAGCTGATCAAGGAAAGCCTGAAGGGGATCGCCGACATGAACCTGCGCGAAAAGCTGATCTTTGCGCCGCTGGTGGCGATGACCCTGCTGCTGGGCATCTATCCGGCGCTGGTGACCGACCTGATCGACCCGTCGGTCAACGCACTTCTTGAAAACTTCCATGCAAGCCTGCCCGATACCGGCGCGCTTGCAGCAGCCACGCATTAAGGGGGCGGATCATGATCTCTGCCGATATTCAAGTCATCCTGCCCGAGATCCTGCTGGCGGGCTATGCCATGGTGGCGCTTCTGGCCGCGGTCTATACCGGCAAGGATGCCGTGACCGGGCCGATTACCTGGGTCACGGCGGCGGTGCTGCTGGGGCTGGCGCTGATGGTGGGCAACGGCGCGCCGGGGGTGCATGCGGGCTTTGGCGGCGCGTTCACGGTGGATGCCTATAGCCGCTTTGCCAAGGTGGCGATCCTGGTCGCGGCGGCGGCGGTGCTGCTCACCGGGCAGGGGGTGCTGGAAAAGCGCGGGCTTGCCCGTTTCGAATACCCGATCCTGATCGCGCTGGCGACGGTGGGGATGATGGTGATGGTCTCGGCCTCGGACCTGATGGTGCTCTACATGGGGCTCGAGCTGCAATCGCTGGCGCTTTATGTGGTGGCGGCGATGAACCGCAATTCCGAGCGGTCGAGCGAGGCGGGGCTGAAATATTTCGTGCTGGGCGCGCTCAGCTCGGGCCTGCTGCTCTATGGGGCCTCGCTGGCCTATGGCTATGCCGGCACGACGCTGTTTTCCGGCATCCTGGGTGCGGCCAATGACGGCCATGTGGGGCTGGGCCTGCTGGTGGGGCTTGCCTTTGTCATTGCCGGGCTCACCTTCAAGGTCAGCGCGGTGCCGTTCCACATGTGGACCCCGGACGTGTATGAGGGCTCGCCCACGCCGGTCACCGCCTTTTTCGCCACCGCGCCCAAGCTTGCCGCCATGGGGCTTCTGGGCCGGGTGCTGTTCGATGCCTTTGGCAACGCCATTGCCGACTGGCAGCAGATCATCGCGCTGCTGGCGGTGCTGTCCATGTTCCTGGGCGCGTTCGCGGCGATCGGGCAGAGCAACATCAAGCGGCTGATGGCCTATAGCTCGATCGCGCATATGGGCTTTGCGCTGCTGGGGCTGAGCGCCGGCACCGCGCTGGGGGTGCAGGCGATGCTGGTTTACATGGCGATCTACCTGACAATGAACGTGGGCACATTTGCCTTCATCATGTCGATGGAGCGTGACGGCAAGCCGGTGACCGATATTGCCGCGCTGGGGCAATATGCCAGGGCCGAGCCGCTCAAGGCGCTGGCCATGCTGGTGCTGCTGTTCAGCCTGGCCGGGGTGCCGCCGATGGTGGGCTTTTTCGGAAAGCTCTATGTGCTCAACGCCGCCATGCAGGCCGGGCTTGCCTGGCTGGCCATTGCCGGGGTGATCGCCAGCGTGATCGGCGCCTATTACTATCTGCGGATCGTGTACATCATGTATTTCGGGACCGAGGGCGAAGGGCTGGAAACCCCGATGGCGCCGGCGGCCTGGGCGGCGCTGGTGGCCTCGGCCGCGATCATGCTGCTGGGGGTGGTGAACCTGTTTGGCGTCGAAGGCGTGGCGGCGCAGGCGGCGCAGGCGCTTGTCAACTGAGCCGCGCCCCGGTGGCGGGCCGGGCGACTGGCCCGAGGGGTACGGGCGGGTGATACTGGAAGAGGTGGATTCGACCCTGGACGAGGCCCGCCGCCGGCACCCGACAACCGCCGCGCCGACCTGGATCCTGGCCCGGCGACAGAAAGCCGGGCGCGGCCGGCGCGGGCGGGCCTGGATTCAGCCCGCAGGCAATTTCGCGGCCACCCTGCTGCTTCCCGATGCCGGCCCGCCGGCCCAGGCGGCGTTGCGTTCCTTCGTGGCGGCGCTGGCGGTGGCGGATGCGCTGGCCGGGCTTGGGGTCGAGACCCGCCTGAAATGGCCCAACGACGTGTTGCTGGACGGCGGCAAGCTTGCCGGTATCCTGCTGGAGGGGCTGCCCGGCGGGGGGCTGGCGGTCGGCATCGGCGTCAACCTGGCCGCCGCCCCGGAGCCGGAGGCGGTCGAGCCCGGCGCGCTGGCCCCGGTGGCGCTGACCCCGGCGCGCGGGGTTGCGGTGGCGCCGCCCGATTTCCTCACCCTGCTGGCGCGGGCCTGGGCGGCGCGCGAGGCCAGCCTTGCCCGCCTCGGCTTTGCCCCGATCCGCACCGCCTGGAAGGCACGGGCAGCGCGGCTGGGACAGGAGATTCGCGTGCGCCTGCCGCAGGAAACCCTTTCCGGCATCTTCAAGGATGTGGACGCGGCCGGGCAACTTGTCCTATCAACCGGCAGCGGCCTGCGCCGGATCGCGGCGGGCGAGGTTTTTCTTGAAGGGGGCCAAGATGCTTCTGGCGATTGACTGCGGCAACACCAACACGGTGTTTTCGATCTGGGACGGCGAGAAGTTCCTGTGCACCCTGCGCACCTCGACCCACCATGCGCGCACGGCGGATGCCTATTTCACCTGGTTTTCCACCCTGATCCGGCATTACGGCCTGTCGCTGGACATCACCGATGTGGTCATTTCCTCGACCGTGCCGCGGGTGGTGTGGAACCTGCGGGTCTTTGCCGACCGTTTCTTCGGCGTGCGCCCGCTGGTGGTGGGCAAGCCGGAATGCCTGCTGGAGCATCCGCCGCGGGTCGATCCGGGCACGGCGGTGGGCCCCGACCGGCTGGCCAATGCCGCCGGCGCCTATGAGCGCCATGGTGGCGACTGCATGGTGGTGGATTTCGGCACCGCCACCAATATCGACGTGGTGGCCCATGACGGCGCCTATATCGGCGGGGTGATCGCGCCGGGGGTCAATCTGAGCCTGGAAGCCCTGCACCAGGGCGCGGCGGCTTTGCCGCATGTGGATGTCAGCCAGCCCGAGCGCGTGATCGGCACCAACACGGTGGCCTGTATCCAGTCGGGCATCTTCTGGGGCTATGTGGGGCTGGTGCAGGGGCTGATCGCCAGGGTCAAGCAGGAACATGGCCGCCCGATGAAGGTGATCGGTACCGGCGGGCTGGCGCCGCTGTTCGCCCAGGGCGAGCCGCTGTTCGACACGATAGAAGACGACCTTACCATGCACGGGCTGGTGGTTATCCACGCCTATAACAAAGAGCAGGGCACGATATGAGCAAGAAAGAGCGGTTGATTTTCCTGCCCCTGGGCGGGGCGGGCGAGATCGGCATGAACGCCTATGTCTATGGCTGGGGCGCGCCGGGGCGCGAGCGGCTGATCCTGGTGGATCTGGGGGTGACCTTCCCCGACATGGAGACGACCCCCGGCGTCAACCTGATCATGCCCGATATCGGCTGGCTGGCCGAGAATGCCGACCGGCTCGAGGCGATCTTCGTCACCCATGCCCATGAGGACCATGTGGGCGCCATCGGCCGGTTGTGGAGCCAGCTCAAGGCGCCGGTCCATGCCCGCCCCTTCACCGCCTACCACGCCAGGCGCAAGATGGAGGAAGCCGGCCAGAACCCCGACGAGATCCGCGTGGTCATGCCCTGGCCGGAAGTGGTCGAGGCCGGGCCGTTTCAGGTGTCTTTCCTGCCGGTGGCCCATTCCATCCCGGAAAGCGCGGGGCTGATCATCGACACGCCCCGGGGCCGGCTGGTCCATACCGGGGACTTCAAGCTTG
The DNA here is from genome assembly GCA_964585355.1 of uncultured Aliiroseovarius sp. GTDB lineage: Bacteria > Pseudomonadota > Alphaproteobacteria > Rhodobacterales > Rhodobacteraceae > JAAEUB01. The sequence continues at coordinate 2,896 of CAZPDV010000111.1, read as the reverse complement.
ACCCGACCCCGGTGGTGGGCGACCCGTTTGACGAGGCGCTGTGGCGCGAGGTGGCGGGCGAGGGGATCCATGCGCTGATCTGTGATTCGACCAATGTCTTTTCCCACAGCCCCGGCCGCACCGAGGCCAGCGTCGGCCCGGAACTGGTCAAGCTGGTGAAAGACGCCAAACACATGGTGGTGGCGACCACCTTTGCCTCGAACGTCGCCCGCCTGCAGCAACTGGCCCAGGCCGGGGTCGCGGCCGGGCGCAAGGTCTGCCTGCTGGGCCGGGCCATGCAGCGCATGGTGCTGGCGGCGGGGGAAACCGGGCTGCTGTCGGACTTTCCCGAGGTGATCCCGGTGGAGGATGCCCGCGACCTGCCGCGCAGCGAGCTGATGCTGATCGTCACCGGCAGCCAGGGCGAGCGCCGCGCCGCGTCGGCCCAGCTCAGCCGCGGCAAGTATCTGGGGATGCAGCTGGCCGAGGGCGACATGTTCCTGTTCTCCTCCAAGACCATCCCCGGCAATGAGCGCGGGGTGGCCCGGATCATGAATGCGTTCAGCGAAATGGGCGTGGACGTGGTGGCCGAGGACCCGCTCTATCACGTCTCGGGCCACGCCAACCGGCCGGACCTTGTGCGCGTGCATGAAATCTTCAACCCGGATATGGTCATCCCCATGCATGGCGAGCACCGGCACCTGCGGGCGCATGTGAAGCTTGCCCAGGAGGGCGGGCGCGCCTCGATGGTGGTGGTCAATGGCGCCGTCTGCGACCTGACCGGCGATGCGCCGCATGTGGTCGAACATGTGGAGGCCGAGCGGGCCTATCTGGACGGCTCGATCCTGATCGGCGCGCTGGACGGGGTGGTGCGCGACCGCATCCGCATGGCGCTCAACGGCCAGGTGATGGTCAACGTGATCCTCGAGGACGACGCGCCGCTGGGCGATGCCTGGGTCGAGATCATGGGCCTGCCGGAAACCGGCGTCTCGAAGGCGCCGCTGGTCGAGGTGCTGGAGGAGGACCTGGCGCAATTCCTGGGCCGGGCCGGGCGCAAGCTGCTGGCCGATGACGACAAGCTGGGCGAAGAACTGCGCCTGGTGGTGCGCCGCACCGCGCAAGAGGAAATCGGCCGCAAGCCCGAGGTCACAACCGTGATCAGCCGGCTTGAATAAGCCGTAACTTGCCTGATACCGGGCCGGGTGATATGCGTAATGCAACAGGGTTTCAGGAACGGGGCACAGGGTAGAGTATGAGCGATATTTCCGAGCTTGAAGGCAGGATAACCGCGGCCCTTGACAGGATCGGACAGGGGTTGGACGCGCTCGGCCCCAGGCCTGACCCGGCCGCCGGGGAAGAGCTGCAAAAGCTGCGCGCGGCGCTTGAGGAAGAGCGCACCGTCAATGCGCAACTGGAAGAGCGCGTGCGCGCCATCAAGGAAAAGCAGGAAAGCACCGTCGCCAAGCTGACCGAAGAGGTCGAGCGCCTGCGCACGGTGCTGGAGCAGGGCGAGGGTGGCCTTGCCCGCCTGCGCAAGGTCAACGCCGAGCTGCGCAACAACAACGCGGCCCTGCGCGATGCGGTGGCCCAGGGGCTGGCCGAGCCGCACCTGGTCAACAAGTCGATGATGGCCGAGCTGGAAGCGCTGCGCGCCGCCCAGGCCGCCGACCGCACCGAACTCGACGCGGTGCTGGCCGAACTCGCGCCGCTGCTTGAGCCGGCGGCTGAACCGGGGGAAACCCCCGCCGGCGAAGCCCCCGCGCCTGAAACCGCCCAGCCGCAGGACGAGGAGAGCGCCAATGCCTGACATGAAGATCACCATCGGCGGCCGCAGCTTCGAGGTGGCCTGTCAGGACGGCGAAGAGCATTTCCTGGAAGCCGCCGCTGCCATGCTGGATGCCGAAGCGGCTGTCCTGACCAGCCAGATCGCCAACCTGACCGAATCCCGCATGCTGCTCATGGCCGGGCTGATGCTGGCCGACAAGACCGCCGGCATGGAGGACAACCTGCGCATCGCCGAGGCCAAGCTGGCGCGCGCCGAGGAAGAGCTGGAGAAACTGCGCACCAGTCCCGAACAGGTCGAGGTGCCGGTGATCCCCGACGCGGTGACCGACACCCTGGCCGAAATTGCCGCCCGCGCCGAAGCCATGGCCGCCGCGGTCGAGGAAAAGGCCGCCGGCTGAGGGCGCCTTTCTGCCGCTTCTTCTGTTTGAAAATATCCTCGCCGAAGGCCTCAAATCCCGCGCCGAAGGCGCGCCCCGGCCTGCCGACCCTTGATCCATGTCATTGTTTTTTCCCGCCCGCGCGCCAAGGTGACGTGAGTGTGCTGCCGGGGAGTAGGGACATGCGCCTGTTTTCAATCCTTGCACTGGCGCTGACGCTTCTGGCCAGCGCCGCTACCGCGCAGAATCTGCGCACTGGCGAGGAAATCGTGAGCCTGCATGCCGCCTGGCCCTGCTATTATACCCAGGGTGGGCAGTGGTACGATTGTCCGACCGCAGTTTCCGGTGGCATCTACGACCTTGGCCCCCCGATCCCGCAGCCGGACCTCTCGACCGAGGTCACCTTCACCCTGGATGCGCCGACGCAGGTCTTTTTCGATGGGACCGCGCGCTGCGACGGCTGTTACAATGTGCTGACCGGGTGGGAATGGGCCTTTCTGCAGTGGGACGGATCGGCGTGGCAGGCGGTCTGGGTCGGCTTTGCCGATCATGTCGAGCGCTGCACCCGCTGGGACGAAAGCTGTGAGTTCAACGCGCCGGCGCCCGGGCCGATCACGCTGGCGCCCGGGCGGTACAAGATCTTTGCGCAAAGCTCGGACGGGCCGGAAGGGTTCCGCCTGAAAACCCGGATCGACCTGTCGCTCAAGCGCGTGGTCGAGGTGGCGCTGCCGGAACTCGACAAGGGGCTGGCCAGG
>CAZPDV010000110.1:0-6985 GCA_964585355.1 uncultured Aliiroseovarius sp. | reverse complement strand
GCGAGGCGCGGGTGGAGGCGGTGCTTTCCAACGCCTTTGCCTTTGGCGGGCTGAATGCGGTGCTGGCGCTCGAGAAAATATGAGCGCCACCCCAAGCGGGATGGCGCGCGCATGTCTGTTGGCCTCTGGAACATGTCGCGCTTGATTGGTTTCGACGCTGTACCAACAAAGGGCGTGCGGCCGCCCGGGTGGGCGCGAATGCGCCCGCCATGGGGGCGGGCGGGCGCATGCCCGGGCCGCTTGCGCGCGCCCCGGGCGAAGCAGGTGTGATTTGACGCGACAGGCCCTAATCCGCGGTCAGAAGCGGTGGCTTTTTCCTGGAAGATAGCCGCTTTTTCGCGGGCTTTTGAATGCGCAGGTCGAGCGCGCCATCCTTGACGCCGACTTGCACCAGCCCACCCTTGGCAAGCTTGCCAAACAGAAGCTCTTCGGCCAGCGGTTTCTTGATATGCTCCTGAATGACCCGGGCCAGCGGCCGCGCGCCCATGCGGTCGTCATAGCCACGCTCGGCAATCCATTCGGCCGCGGGGCGGGTCAGTTCGATCGACACGCCGCGGTCCAGAAGCTGTACCTCCAGTTGCAGCACGAACTTTTCGACCACCTGCAGGATTACCTCCTTGCCCAGCGGGGCAAAGCTGATGACGGCATCGAGCCGGTTGCGGAATTCCGGCGTGAACATGCGTTCGACCGCGGCGGTGTCTTCGCCCTCGCGCCGGTCGCGGCCAAAGCCGATGGCCGCCTTGGCCTGCTCGGCGGCGCCGGCATTCGAGGTCATGATCAGCACCACGTTGCGGAAGTTGACGGTGCGCCCGTTATGATCGGTCAGTTCGCCATGATCCATCACCTGCAGCAGGATGTTGTAGACGTCCGGGTGGGCCTTTTCGATTTCGTCCAGAAGCAGCACGCAATGCGGGTGCTGGTCCACCCCGTCGGTCAGGAGCCCGCCCTGGTCAAACCCAACATAGCCGGGGGGCGCCCCGATCAGGCGGCTGACCGCGTGTTTTTCCATGTATTCCGACATGTCGAAGCGCAGCAATTCAACGCCCAGCGTGTCGGCCAATTGCCTGGCAACCTCGGTCTTGCCAACCCCGGTGGGGCCGGTGAACAGGTAGTTGCCGATCGGTTTTTCCGGCTCGCGCAGGCCGGCCCGGCTGAGCTTGATCGCCGATGACAGGGCCTCGATCGCCTGGTTCTGGCCGAACACCACCCGTTTGAGCGAGGCTTCCAGATCGCGCAGCACTTCGCGGTCGTCCTTGGACACGTTCTTGGGGGGGATGCGGGCGATTTTCGCCACCACCATCTCGATGTCGCGGGCGGTGATCTGCTTGCGGCGCCGCGAGGCCGGCACCAGGTGCTGGGCCGCGCCCACTTCGTCGATCACGTCGATCGCCTTGTCCGGGAGCTTGCGGTCATTGATATAGCGCGCCGACAATTCGACCGCCAGCTTGATCGCCTCGGCGGTGTATTTGACCTGGTGATGCTCTTCGAAATAGGGTTTGAGCCCTTGCAGGATCTTGACCGTATCCTCGACGCTGGGCTCGTTCACGTCGATCTTCTGGAACCGGCGCGAAAGCGCGCGGTCCTTTTCGAAATGCTGGCGGAATTCCTTGTAGGTGGTGGAGCCCATGCAGCGCAGCTTGCCGCCCTGCAGCGCCGGTTTGAGCAGGTTTGACGCATCCATCGCCCCGCCCGAGGTGGCGCCGGCGCCGATCACCGTGTGAATTTCGTCGATGAACAGCACCGCATCCGGGTGATTTTCAAGCTCTTTCATCACCGCCTTGAGGCGTTCCTCGAAATCCCCGCGATAGCGGGTGCCGGCCAGCAGCGCGCCCATGTCGAGCGAATATATGGTGGTTTCCGACAGGACTTCCGGCGTCTCTCCCTTGACGATGCGGTTGGCCAGGCCTTCGGCGATGGCGGTCTTGCCGACGCCGGGCTCGCCCACCAGAAGCGGGTTGTTCTTGCGCCGGCGGCACAGCACCTGGATGCAGCGCTCGACCTCATGTTCGCGGCCGATCAGCGGGTCGATATCGCCCTCTTGCGCCTTGTGATTGAGATCAACGCAGTACTTGCCCAGGGCGGTTTCCGGTTTTTCCTGTTCCGTGTCGGAAATCTCATCGTCGAAGCCACCATCGGACGTGCCGGTAATCGGCCGGGTTTCGCCGAAGCTGGGATCTTTTGCCACGCCATGGGCAATGAAATTCACCGCGTCATAACGGGTCATGTCCTGTTCGTTCAGGAAATAGACGGCGTTCGATTCGCGTTCGGCAAAGATCGCCACCAGCACATTGGCGCCGGTCACCTCGCTGCGCCCCGAGCTTTGCACGTGGATCGCCGCGCGTTGAATGACCCGCTGAAAGGCGGCGGTCGGCACCGCCTCCGAGCCCTCGATATCGGTTTCGAGCGTGGTCAGCTCTTTGTCAATGAAGCCCACCAGATCCTTGCGCAAGACCTCCAGATCAACGCTGCAGGCGCGCATCACGCGGGCCGCGTCCGGCTCATCAATCAGCGCCAGAAGCAGATGTTCCAGCGTTGCAAGTTCATGATGGCGGCGGTTGGCCAGCGCAAGCGCGGCATGGATGGCTTGTTCAAGGGTGTTCGAAAATGACGGCACGTGCAGTTCTCCGTTTTGGGCGGGCGGCGGGCGCACCCGCAACCGATCATGGCCTCATAGTATTAAAGTTCGGTTTTTCCCGCGAATGTTCAACCCTTTTCTGCTCACTTTTCTGCGCCTGTCGTCTCCCTGGCCCAAATGTCTTGGGGGTCCGGGGGTGAAACCCCCGGCCGGTCGCGGCGCGGATGCGCCGCGAAACCGCTCAGAAATTGTCCTTGCGCTTGCGGATTTCCGCGAAAACCTCGGCGTCCGGGGCCCCGGCCATGCCCAGCCCGGCCTTGACCTCGGGCAGATGCGCCCGGAGGAACGGATTTGTTGCCAGTTCGAGCGCCAGTTGCGATGGCACGGTGGGTTCGTCTTTGGCCCGGGCCGCCTTGATGTCGGCAGTCCGGGCGGCGAGCGCGGCATTGTCGGGCTCGATGGTTGCGGCAAAGGCGGCATTGGCGGCGGTATATTCGTGGCCCGAGCAGACCAGCGTTTCCCCCGGCAGGGCCGCAAGGCGCGAAAGGCTCTCCCACATCCGGGCCGCGTCCCCCTCGAACAGCCGGCCACATCCCAGCGCCATGAGGCTGTCGCCGGTAAACACCGCGCCGGCATCGGGGATGTAATAGGCCACATGCCCCATGGTATGGCCCGAGACATCGAGCACCTCGACCCGGTGCCCGGACCAGCTGAAGCTTTCGCCGTGCGTGACTGCGCGATCCAGCGGCGGCAGGCGTTTGGCATCGGCCGCCGCCCCGATCACCTGCGGCTGGTAGCTCTCCACCAGATCCTCGAGCCCGTCCACATGGTCATAATGGTGGTGGGTGAGGGCCACATCCGTCAGCCTCCAGCCATGCGCCTCGAGCGCGGCGACGATCGGCCAGCTTTCCGGCGCATCCACCAGCAGGGTGGCGCCGGTTTCGCTGTCATGCAGCAGGAAGGCGTAATTGTCCGACAGGCAGGGGACGGTAACAAGTTCGAGCGTCATGGCGCACCTCGGAAATTCGGGAAAATCCGCTCAAGTCTTGCCGATTGCGCCGCGGATGGCAATATGGGGCGAAAGCGAGGGGCGACAGTGACAGGGATTGGCGAGCAGCCGCAGGTGCATTCAAACGCCGCCGCGCTGGCGGATGGGCGGCTCTGCGCGCCTTCGGCCAGCCGCAATGTCGGGCCGATCACCGAGGCGCTGGCGCCGTTCGTGCCGGCGCGCGGCCGGGCGCTGGAGATCGCATCCGGCACCGGCCAGCACGCGGTGGCCTTTGCCCGGGCCTTTCCGAACGTCACCTGGCAGCCCACCGATATCGCGCCCGAGCGGCTGGCCTCGATCGACGCCTGGCGGACGGCCGAGGGGGTGGAGAACCTGCGCCCGGCCCGGCGGCTCGATGCCGCAACGGCGGATTGGGACATGGGCCGGTTCGATCTGGTCACGATCAGCAACCTTTTCCACCTGATCCCCCGCCCTGACGCCGAGAATGTGTTGCAGGGGGCGGCGCGGGCGCTGGTGCCGGGCGGCGCGCTGTTCATCTATGGCCCGTTTCGCGAGGCGGGCGGGTTCCGCTCGCAGGGGGATGCGGCATTTCACGCCCGGATCACCGCTGCCGACCCCGAAGCGGGGTATAAGAGTGTCGAGTGGATGGGCGCGGGCGCGGCGGCGGCCGGGCTGAAGGCGGCGGCGCGGCTTGAAATGCCTGCCAACAATCTGGCACTGGTATGGCGGGCGCCGGCGTGAGGGCGCGGGTGCTGCAAGGAAAGGCAAGAGATGACCGATTTCAACCTGCTGGGCCTGTCCGGGTCGCTGCGCAAGGGGTCGCTCAACACCCAGTTGTTGCGCGAGGCCGGGCGGCTTTCCGGCGCGACGCTGACGCTGGGCGATCTGCGCCTGCCGCTTTATGACGGCGACCTTGAGGAGAGGGAGGGCATCCCGCCCGAGGTGCAGGCTTTGGCCGACCGGATCGGCGCGGCGGATGCGGTGCTGATCGCCACCCCGGAATACAATCAGAGCTTTTCCGGGGTGCTGAAAAACGCGCTGGACTGGATCAGCCGGGTCGAGGGCAATCCCTGGCGGGACAAGCCGGTGGGCATCGTTTCGGCCGCTGCCGGGCGGTCCGGGGGCGCGCGGGCGCAATATGCGCTGCGCCTGGCGATGACGCCGTTCCGGCCGCGGTTGCTGACCGGCCCCGAGGTCATGGTGGCGGCGGCTTCCGATCAGTTCGACGCGGCGGGGCATTTGACGGGCGGCGCCTATGCCAGGGGGCTGAGTGCGCTGGTCGAGGGGTTGCGCGCGGCGGCGTGACGGGCTGGCGCGGTCGGCAAGGGGCGGGGCAGGAAAGGGATGGCGCCCGGCCTGCCAACGTGGTTTGCTGGGCGCATGTCGCCCCGGCTTGGCCCAGGCGCCGCCTGAACGGAGAACCGGATGCACCTTGATGTGCGGGATCTGCGCAATTTCTATTACCGCTCGGCGCTGGGACGGGCGGCGCAAAGGGTGATCCGCGACAACATGCTGGGTTTCTGGCCTGCGACCAATGTCAAGGGGCAGACGGTGGTGGGCTTCGGCTTTGCGGTGCCGCTGCTGCGCCCCTATCTGAGTGCGGCGCGCCGGGTGATCGGGCTGATGCCGGCGCCGCAGGGGGTGATGCCCTGGCCGCCCGGCGCCCCGAATGTGGCGGTGCTGTGCGAGGAAAGGCTGTGGCCGCTCGAGACCGGGATGGTGGACAAGCTGATCGTCATGCACGGGCTTGAGACCTCGGAAAACCCGGCCGCGCTTCTGGATGAATGTTACCGGGTGCTGGGGCCGGGCGGGGCGGCGGTGTTCGTGGTGCCGAACCGGGCCGGGCTGTGGTCGCGCTCGGACAAGACGCCGTTCGGCTATGGGCATCCCTATACTGCCGGTCAGCTGGAAGCCTTGCTCAAGCGGCATGGCTTCGAGATCAGCCGCCATGCCTCGGCGCTTTATCAACCGCCTTCCGGGCGGCGGTTCTGGCTGCGCACCAGCAAGCTGGCCGAACGGGCCGGGCGCGCCCTGCCGGTGGTGATGGCAGGCGGGGTGCTGATCGTCGAGGCGACCAAGCAGGTGCCGGCCCCGACCCGGCCGGGGCTGGCCGAAGCGGTGCGCCGGCCGCTGCGCATTCTCGATGGCATGGCCCAGCCGGCCCCGAAACCGGCGCGCCGGGCAAGGCCCGGGGAAGGGACGGCGCCAGAGAGGCACGGGGCCTGAGCCGGCCGCGCGGGGGATTCGGAATCTGCCGACCGGGGCGCCGAAACCGGCGGCTCCGGGGGCGGGAAAGTGGTGCAGATGTGCCGGCCCCTTGCAGATAAGGGCGACAAGTTAGCGCAAAAGGCGTCATCGACAGTTGCGGGATCAGGAAGCCTCTGCTACACCCCACGCGATTTTGAAGAGAAGTGCGCATTGCGGCCTCTCGGGAAGCCGCCTCGTCGTCGTTTGTGCGAACGGGGCAATGAATCGGAAGGGTGGACGTGTCTGAACCAGTCTCGATCTCAACCAGCATAGCGCAACGCTATGCCACGGCCGTCTTTGAACTGGCCAGAGAGGGGAAATCCATCAAGGCGCTGGAGGCCGATCTGGCGATCCTTGAGGCGGCCCTGGGCTCTTCGCGCGAATTGGTGGCGCTGATCTCGTCGCCGCTGGTCACCCGCGAGCAGCAGAAGCTTGCGGTAACGGCGCTGGCGGCGAAGATGAAGCTTTCGAAGGTGATGCAGGCGGCGCTGGGGCTCAAGGCCGAAAAGCGCCGGCTTTACGCGCTGCCGCAATTCATCGCCGCCCTGCGCGACCTGATTGCCGAACACAAGGGCGAGGTTTCCGCCGAAGTCACCGCCGCCAAGGCGCTGACCAAGACGCAGAAGGACAAACTTGCCAAGGCGCTCAAGGCGGCCGTGGGCAAGGATGTGAACATCGAATTGGCCGTGGATGAGAACCTCATCGGCGGTCTTGTCATCAAGCTGGGCTCGCGCATGATCGACACCTCGATCCGCTCGCGCCTCAATGCACTCCAGAATTCCATGAAAGAGGTCGGATAATGGCGATCCAAGCAGCCGAAATCTCTGCTATCCTGAAAGAGCAGATCAAGAACTTTGGTCAGGAGGCCGAAGTCAGCGAAGTGGGCCGCGTGCTGTCGGTGGGCGACGGGATCGCCCGGGTGTACGGGCTGGACAACATCCAGGCCGGCGAGATGGTCGAGTTTCCCGGCGGCATCCGCGGCATGGCGCTGAACCTCGAGGCCGACAATGTGGGCGTGGTGATCTTCGGCTCTGACCGCGACATCAAGGAAGGCGACACGGTCAAGCGCACCAATGCCATCGTGGACGTGCCCGCGGGGGACGCGCTCCTGGGTCGGGTGGTGGACGGCCTTGGCAACCCGATCGACGGCAAGG
>CAZPDV010000109.1:0-6993 GCA_964585355.1 uncultured Aliiroseovarius sp. | reverse complement strand
GGTCAAGATCACCGGCGCGCATGATTTCAACGACTATCAGGTGGCCAGGCGCAACCACATCCCCATGTACCGGCTGATGGACAGCAAGGCGCATATGCGCGACGATGGCGCCCCTTACGCCGAGGCCGCCGCCCGCGCCCGGGAGATCGCCGCCGGCGCCGAGTTTACCGAGGCCGAGGTGGACAGCCTCAACCTGGTGCCGGACGAGCTGCGCGGGCTGGATCGCTTCGTGGCCCGCAAGGCGGTGATCGACCAGATCACCCGCGAGGGGCTGGCGGTGATGACCACCGACGCGAATGGCAACACCGTGCCGCTGGTGGAAAACAAGCCGATCATGCAGCCCTTTGGCGACCGCTCCGGCGTGGTGATCGAGCCGATGCTGACCGACCAGTGGTTCGTCGATACCGCGAAGATCGTCGGCCCCGCGCTTGAAGCCGTGCGCCAGGGCCGGGTCACCATCATGCCCGAATCCGGCGAAAAGGTGTTCTATCACTGGCTTGAGAATATCGAGCCCTGGTGCATCTCGCGCCAGCTCTGGTGGGGGCACCAGATCCCGGTCTGGTATGACGAGGAAGGCCGCGAATATTGCGCGCCGACCGAGGAAGCGGCCCGCGAAATGGCCGGCGGGCGCGCGCTCACCCGCGACCCGGACGTGCTCGACACCTGGTTTTCCTCGGGGCTCTGGCCCTTCGGCACCCTGGGCTGGCCCAGGGACACGCCCGAGCTGCGCAAATACTTCCCCACCGATGTGCTGATCACCGGCCAGGACATCCTGTTTTTCTGGGTCGCCCGGATGATGATGATGAGCCAGGCGGTGCTGGGCCAGGACCCGTTCCACACGGTGTACCTGCATCAGCTGGTGCGCGACGAGAAGGGGCAGAAGATGTCCAAGACCAGGGGGAACGTCATCGACCCCCTTGAAATCGTGGACGAATTCGGCGCCGACGCGCTGCGCTTCACCATGGCGCAGATGGCGGCGATCGGCGGCGTGCTCAAGCTTTCCACCGACCGGATCAAGGGCTATCGCAACTTTGGCACCAAGCTGTGGAACGCCGCGCGCTTTGCCGAAATGCACGGCGCGCTGGGCTCGGACGGCACCCGGCCCGCGCCCAAGGCCAGCGCCAACAAGTGGATCATGGGCGAGGTGGCGCGGCTGCGCGAAACCGTCGATACCGCGCTTGACGCGCTCAGGTTCAACGACGCGGCCAACGCGCTCTATGCCTTTACCTGGGGCAAGTTCTGCGACTGGTACCTGGAGTTTTCCAAGCCGCTTTTTGCCAGCGAAGACGCGGAAATCATTGAAGAAACCCGCGCGACCATGGCCTGGGCGCTGGACCAGACCCTGATCATGCTGCACCCGATCATGCCGTTCATCACCGAAGAAATCTGGGGGCTGGCCGGCGCCCGGCCCAAGATGCTGATCCATACCGACTGGCCCGATTACACCGCCGCCGACCTGCTTGACGAACAGGCCGACCGCGAGATGAACTGGACCATCGCGCTGATCGAGGCGATCCGCTCTGCCCGCGCCCAGATGCATGTGCCGGCCGGGCTGAAAATCCCGGTGATCCTGCAGGAGCTTGACGCCGCCGGCCGCAGCACGCTCGCCAGAAACGAGGCGCTGATCCGCCGCATGGCGCGCATCGACAGCATCGCCGAGCTGGCCGAGCTGCCCCGGGGCGCGGTCACGATCCCGGTCGAGGGCGGCACCTTTGCCCTGCCGCTGGCCGACATCATCGACGTTGAAGCCGAAAAAGCCCGCCTTTCCAAGAGCCTGGAGAAGCTCGCCAAGGAAATCCGTGGCCTGGCCGGGCGCGCCGAGAACCCGAAATTCGTGGCCTCGGCGCCGCCGGAAGTGGTGGCAGAAACCCGCGCCAACCTGGCCCTGCGCCGGGACGAAGCCGCCAAGCTGGAGGCCGCGCTGGCCCGGCTCGAGGATCTGGGCTAGCCATGGCTGAATTTCACCTGACCGCGCTTGCCGCCAGCCTGCCCTCGACGGTGCCGTTTGTCGGCCCCGAAACCCAGGAACGCGCCATGGGGCAGCCCTTCGCGGCGCGCCTGGGCGCCAATGAAAACACCTTCGGCCCCTCGCCCGCCGCGATTGCCGCCATGCAGGCGGCGGCGGCCGATATCTGGATGTATGGCGACCCGGAAAGCCACGATCTGCGCGCGGCTCTGGCGGTGCATCACCGGGTGCCGGCGGAAAACATCATGGTCGGCGAAGGCATCGACGGGCTGCTGGGCTATCTTGCCCGGCTGTTCGTGGCGCCGGGCGACAGGGTGGTGACCTCGCTGGGCGCCTATCCGACCTTCAACTACCACGTGGCCGGTTTCGGCGGCGAGATCGTGACCGTGCCCTATCGCGATGATTTCGAGGACCCCGACGCACTGATCGCCGGCGCAGGCGAGGTCGGCGCCAAGCTCATTTACATCGCCAATCCCGACAATCCCATGGGAACTGTCCACGATGCGGAAACAATCCAGGCGATGATCGAGGCCGTGCCCGCCGGCAGCCTGCTGGTGCTGGACGAGGCCTATCTGGAATTTGCCCCCGAAGGCTGTGCGCCGGCGCTGGATGTCAGCGACCCGCGGGTGATCCGCATGCGCACCTTTTCCAAGGCCTACGGCATGGCCGGGGCGCGGGTGGGCTATGCCATCGCAGAGCGCGATCTGATCTCTGCCTTCAACAAGGTGCGCAACCATTTCGGCATGTGCCGGATCAGCCAGGCAGGTGCCCTGGCCGCCCTGGCCGATCAGGATTACCTGGCCCGGACCCGCGCAAACGTCGCCGCCGCCCGCGAGCGGATCGAACAGATCGCCGTTGACAACGGCCTGACCCCGATCCCCTCGGCCACCAATTTCGTGGCGCTGGATTGCGGCGGCGACGGCGCCCATGCCCGGCGTATTGTCGAGGAAATGGGCAAGCGCGGCGTGTTCATCCGCATGCCATTTGCGGCGCCGCAAAACCGCTGTATCCGGGTCTCGGCCGGCCGGCCGCAAGACTTGGATCGCTTTGCCGAGGCTTTGCCAAAGGCGCTGAGCGCTGCTGGCGGGTGATTCAGGGTTTCACTTTTCCAACATTCGCACGTTTTCAGCGCCAATTTCGACGCAAAAAATTGCACAAATCCCACTTTCCCCGCATGACGCCTTCGCCTGCCCGGCCGGCACCACCGGACAGGTGTCGCTTCAGCCTATGCTTCGGCGATCACCCGCGCCGCTGCCGCCAGCGCGCCGGGGCCATGGGCGATATCCAGCGCCTCAAGCCCCGCTTCGATCGCTCCCAACAGGCCCAACACCATATGCGCGTTCACATGCCCCATATGGCCGATGCGGAAAAAACCGTCGCCACCGGGATCCTCGGGGGACGCCATGCCCAGGCCAATGCCCAGGGTGACCCCGGCCTTGTCGGTGCACCATTGGCGCAGGCGGGTTGCCTCGGGCGCAGGCAGGGCCAGGGCGGTTACCGCATGGCTGCGCGCGGCCGGGTCGGCAACGATCATGCGCAGCCCGTCCGGCGCCCGCCAGGCATCGCAGGCGGCCCAGATGGCGCGCGCCAGTTTTTCATGCCGCGCCCAGACCGCGCCGATGCCGCCCTCCTCGGCGATCATGTCCAGCGCCGCGCGCAGCCCCAGCAGGCCGTGCACCGGCGCGGTACCGCCGAAATACTGATAGAAATGCTCGGGCGCCGCCCGCGGGGCCCAGTCCCAATAGGCGGTGACGCAATCGGCGCGCGCCCGCGCCTGCGCCGCCCGGTCGCTGAAAAACACCAGCCCCAGCCCGGGCGGACACATCAACCCCTTCTGGCTGGCCGCCACCAGCACATCAATGCCCCAGGCGTCCATTTCCACCCGGTTGCAGCCCAGCGAGGCGATGGCATCGACCATGAACAGCGCCCCGTGCCCGGCCGCGTCGATGGCGGCGCGCAGCCCGGCAATATCGGCCCGGATCGAGGTCGAGGTATCCACATGCACCGCCAGCACCGCCCGGATTTCGCCCGCCTGATCCCGGCGCAACCTTTCGGCCACGCGGGCCGGGTCGAGCGCGGCTTCGCGGCCGAAATCCATGATCTCGACCTGGGCGCCCAGGCGCTCGGCAATACCGGCCCAGCCCAGCCCGAAAACGCCATTGACCAGCACCAGGACCCGGTCGCCCCGCGCCAGCACATTGGCCAGCGCTGCCTCCCACGCCGCGTGGCCATTGCCGATATAGATGGCCAGGTTGGCCCTGGTGCGTGCCACCGCCTTGAGGTCGCCCACCAGCCCCGGCAGCATCTCGACCAACGCACCTTCGTAAATGTTGGGCGAGGGCACATGCATGGCATTGAGCACCCGGTCCGGCACCACCGAGGGGCCGGGAATGGCAAGATATTCGCGTCCGTGGGAAAGGCTCATGCGGGCTCCGGCTGCTGATTGCACCGCCAATCTGGCAGGCTTTGCGCCGCTGTCAACCGACAGCATCGGCCCGGCCGCTTGCCCCGCATGGCCATCGAAGGTAAACCGGCCAGCAACCGCGCGCCCGGCGCGCCGATGAAACTGGACGCCACCGCATGAGATCATACCTCAAACGCCTCAATCAAAGGTTTCGAGCGTGGCAGACCCGGCGCAATTCCTCTTACGGCACCGATATTTCCACCCCCGAGGCCCGGCGCGAGGCGCGCCGCCATGCCAACCGGGTCGATCATGCCTGGCTCAGGCGGATCTGGCGCAACACCCACCCGCTGGGCGCCCATGCCTGGCGTTCCAATCAGCCCAGCCCCGAGCGGATCGCGGAATTTGCCGATATGGGCGTCCGCACCATCCTCAACCTGCGCGGGCCTTCGGCCTTTGCCGTCTATCTGTTTGAACAGGAGGCCTGCGCGGCGCATGGCATCACCCTGATCGACTTCGAGATTGAAGCCTATTCCCTGGATGAGCCCGCCCGGTACCTTGCGCTTCTGGACCTGTTCGAACGGGCCGAGAAACCGCTTGTCATGCACTGCAAGTCCGGGGCCGACCGCTCTGGCCTGGCGGCCGCCTTTTACCTGATCGACCAGGAGGGCGTGCCGCCGCGCGAGGCGATGGGCCAGCTTGCCCTGAAATACGCCCATCGCAAACGCTCGCGCGCCGGGATCCTCGACGCCCTGCTCGCGGCCTATGCCCGCGACCATGAACGCCAGCCGATCGGCCTGCGAGACTGGCTTGCCACGCGCTATGACCGCGATGCGATCACCGCCGCCTTCGAGGAGGCGCGCCGGTGAGCGGCGGGGCGGACAAGGCCGCGGCGGTGCCGGGCATGCTGCGCTGGCTGTGGCGCGGCTATATGCGGCGCTATCGGTTTTCGCTGGTGGCCGCGGTGCTGTTGATGGCGGTGGAAGGCGCCATGCTGGGGGCGCTGTCCTGGCTGATCCGGCCGATGTTCGACCAGGTTTTCGCCGCCCATGACAAGGGCGCGGTCCTGTGGGTCGGGCTGGGGGTGGCCGGCGTTTTCAGCCTGCGCGCGCTGGCGGCGTTTGGCCACCGGGTGATGATGGTACGGGTCGGGCAGGAGGTCTCGGCCAGGCTGCAGCGCGACATGGTGGCGCATATGCTGACCCTCGACAGCAGCTATTTCCGGGAAAACGCGCCCGGCACCCTGATCGAACGGGTGCGCGGCGACAGCCAGGCGGTGACCAGCCTGTGGGAGGTGGTGCTGGCGGCGCTGGCGCGCGACCTGATCAGCCTGCTGGCGCTTCTGGCGGTGGCGGTGTCGGTCGATTGGCTCTGGACCGTGATCGCCATTGCCGCGGCGCCGCTGTTGATGCTGCCGATCAATGCCCTGCAAAAGCGGGTGCGCAAATCCTCGCGCAGCAGCCGCGAGGAGGCGGCCCGGATCTCGACCCGGCTGGACGAGGCCTTTCACGGCATCGACACGATCAAGCTGAGCGGCACCGAGGCGCGCGAGACCGACCGCATTGCCAGCGGCATCGGCAATTTCGTCAGGACCCATCTGCACGCCCAGGCCGCCCAGGCCGGCATCGTCGCCATGATCGACGTGATCGCCGCCATCGGCTTTTTCGGGGTGATGACCTATGGCGGGCTGCAGATCATCAATGGCGAGAAAACCGTGGGCGAGTTCATGAGCTTTTTCACCGCCATGGCGCTGATTTTCGACCCGCTGCGCAAGCTGGGCAACATTTCCGGCGCCTGGCAGGCGGCGCTGGCCAGCCTCGAGCGGATCCGCGCGGTGTTCGAGGCCCGCCCCACCATCCTGTCGCCGGCCCGCCCCGTGCCGCCGCCGGCCCGGGTGGACAAGGCCGATATCCGGCTTGAGCAGGTGCGGCTTTCCTATGGCGAAACCCCGGTGCTGAACGGGCTGAGCCTGACCGCGCGGGCCGGCGAGACCACGGCGCTGGTGGGGCCGTCGGGGGCGGGAAAAAGCACGGTTTTCAACCTGTTGACCCGGCTGGTGGATGCCGATGGTGGCGATATCCGCATCGGTGGGGTGGCGGTGCGCGACATGGCGCTGGCCGATCTGCGGGGGCTGTTTTCGGTGGTCAGCCAGGAGGCGCTGCTGTTTGACGAAAGCCTGCGCGACAATGTGCTGATGGGGCTGGGCGAGGTGCCGCCCGAGCGGCTTGAGCATGCGCTGGAGGCGGCGCATGTGCGCGATTTCCTGCCCCGGCTGCCGGCCGGGCTGGACAGCCCGGTGGGGCCGCGGGGCGCGAACCTGTCCGGCGGCCAGCGCCAGCGCGTGGCGATTGCCAGGGCGATCTTGCGCGACGCGCCGATCCTGTTGCTGGACGAGGCAACCAGCGCGCTGGATGCGCAATCCGAGAAGCTGGTGCAGGAGGCGCTGGAGCGGCTCAGCGCCGGGCGCACCACCATGGTCATTGCCCACCGCCTGGCCACCATTCGCGAGGCGGATATGATTGTGGTGATCGACCAAGGCCGCGTGGCCGAGACCGGCACCCATGATGAGCTTTTGACCAAGGGCGGCATTTACGCCGAACTTTACCGGTTGCAGTTCAACGGCTGA
>CAZPDV010000108.1:4380-7011 GCA_964585355.1 uncultured Aliiroseovarius sp. | reverse complement strand
ACGAGCCGCCGGCAAACAGCACCAGCAGCAGGATGGCGAACAGGAAACCGGGAATGGCATAGGCCACGATGATCGCCGCCGAGGTCCAGGTGTCAAACCGCGAGCCGTCGCGCACCGCCTTGCGGATGCCCAGCGGGATCGAGATCAGATAGGCAATCAGGGTGGACCACAGGCCCAGGGTGATCGAGACCGGCAGCTTTTCCTTGACCAGCTCAAACACCGACACCGAGCGAAAGTAGCTTTCGCCGAAATCAAAGCGCATGTAGTTCCACATCATGTTGAAGAAGCGCTCGACCGGCGGCTTGTCGAAGCCGAACTCACGCTCCAGCTCGGCGATGAATTCCGGCGGCAGGCCGCGGGCACCCAGATATTTCTCGTCCCCGCCGCCATTGTCGTTGACCACGCTGTCCGAGCCGGCGATGGTTTCAAACACGTCGCCTTCGCCCTGCATCTGGGCGATGATCTGTTCGATCGGCCCGCCGGGGACGAACTGGGTCAGGGCAAAATTGACCAGCATCACGCCGAACAGCGTGGGGATGACCAGCAGCAGCCGGCGAAGAATATAGGCGCCCATCTGGCTGTCCTGCCTCCTGCTCCCGCGCCGCTAGTTCAGCGCCCCGGCCGCCTTCAGCGCCTCGTACTTGTCCTGATTGAACCACCAGAAATCGAGATAGCCAAGGTCATAGGGCGGCAGCACCTCGGGATGTTCGAACATGTCGAAATAGGCGACCGTATAGACATCCTTGTACCATTGCGGCACCCAGAAGCGCATGGCGCGCAGGGTCCGGTCCAGTGCCTTGACGCTGGCCACCAGGTCGGGCTTGGTGGTGGCTTCGCGCACGGCCTTGATCAGCGCATCCACAGCGGGATCGGCCACCCCGGCCGAGTTGAACACCGACTTCTCCATGTCGCGCGAGCCGAACAGCTGATCGAGATTGCCGCCGGGCTCATAGCCGAAGGACAGCTGATCGGTGATCACGTCATAATCGAAGGCATAGCGCCGGTCCACATACTGGGCATTGTCCACCCGGTTGAGCACCGCATCCACGCCGATGCGCTTGAGGTTCTCCACATAGGGGTTGATGATCCGGTCGAAGGCGGGCGAGCGCTCAAGGAACTCCACCCGCAGGGTTTCGCCGGCGGCGTTGCGGCGGATACCGTCATCGCCCACCTTCCAGCCGGCCGCGTCCAGAAGCTCCGAGGCGCGGGCGGCATTCTTGCGGTCGAACTGGCGCGGCCCCGAGGTGGGCGCCATCACCGCGGGCTCGGTCAGCACGCCCTCGGGCAGCAGGTCGGCGATCGGTTCGAGCACGGCAAGCTCGGCCGGGGTCGGTGTGCCCTCGGCGGCAAGATAGGAGTTTTCCTCGAAGCTGTTGATTCGCTCGTACAGCCCATAGAACAGGGTCTCGTTCGACCATTCGAAGTTGAACATCAGGCCGATCGCCTCGCGCACGCGCGGGTCCTTGAACCGCTCGCGGCGCATGTTGAAGACAAAGCCCTGCCCCGAGGCCATGGCCCCGTCCGGCAGCTCGGCCTTGACCACATAGCCCTTTTGCAGCGCCGGAAAATCATAGCCGGTGGCCCATTGCTTGGAGCTGTTTTCCACCCGGAAGGTATAGGCGCCGCTCTTGAAGCCCTCGAAGGCGGCGGAAGAATCGGCGAAATACTCGATGCGGATCGTGTCGAAATTGTTGCGGCCGATATTGATCGGCAGATTGGCGCCCCAGTAATCGGGGTTGCGCCGATAGACGATGCGCTCGTTGATCTTGAAGCTGTCAAGCTGATAGGGGCCGGTGCCCATGACCGGTTCCATGTTGGTTTCGTCCAGCCGATAGGCCTTTTCGGTCATCCACGCCTTGGAAAAGACCGGCGTGGCCCCGGCCTGGTCGATGCGCTCGCGCTTCGGGCTGTCGGGCACGAAGGTGAATTTCACATGCGTCGGGTCAAGCGCCTCGACCCCGGAAATGATCCGGCTGACCCCCTCGCGATAGCTGGGCAGGCCCTGCTCCATGAACAAGTCGTGGGTGAAGACCACGTCCTCGGCGGTGACCTTGCTGCCATCGGCAAAGCGCGCCTCGGGGCGCAGGGTGAAGATCACCCAGGACAGGTCGTCGGGATATTCGAGGCTCTCGCACAGCAGGCAGTAGGACGAGCCGATCTCGTCGGCGGTATTGGTCATCAGCCGCTCGATCCCGATCGTGGCCATGGAGGCGGCAACCCCCTTGCGGGCATAGGGGTTGAAGCTGTCGAAACTGCCGGACTGGTTGGCGATGACGATTTCGCCGCCCTTGGGGGCATCGGGATTGACGTAATCGAGATGGGCAAAATCGGCGGGGTATTTCAGGTCGCCAAGAAAGGAATAGCCGTGGCTGACCGTGGTCTGCGCCCGCGCCGACCAGGCGGAAACCAGCAGCACCAGCACCGCCAGCGGCACCATCAGCATCCAGTGCGGCAGGCGCGGCAGGCTTTGGGCGACACCCCTGACACGGGCAACGTTTCGGCTGTTTTCTGGCAACATGGGCTTCTCCTCGGCAGGTCCGGTTCCCGACATTCTTTCATGCAGGCTAAAGCCCCGCCGGCATCCATTCAAGCGGCGATTGGCTGAACACCGCGTGAACGGCGGTTTTCGGG
>CAZPDV010000108.1:0-4280 GCA_964585355.1 uncultured Aliiroseovarius sp. | reverse complement strand
ACATGAAAAGGCCGCCCTGACGGGCGGCCTGATTCATCCACAATGGCCGGGCGTTACTTGATCGTCGCCAGATAGGCGATGATATTTGCCCGGTCGGCCTCCTTGCGCAGGCCCGAGAAGGTCATCTTGGTGCCCGGCGCATAGGCCTTGGGCTTGGTCAGGAATTCGGCCAGACGCTCGGGCGTCCAGCTGCCCCCCAGCCCCTTGAGCGCATCGGAATAGTTGAAATTCGGCGCCGAGGCCACGTCCCGGCCAACCACGCCAAACAGCGACGGGCCGACCCTGTTGACGCCCTCTTCCAGGCTATGGCAGGCCTTGCACTTCTTGAACACCTTGGCGCCGGCAGCCGGGTCTCCGGCCATGGCGGTTTCGGTCGCGGCCGGCTCGGTGGTTGCGGCAGGTGCCTCGGTGGTTTCGGTCGCGGCCGGCTCGGTAGTTGCGGCCGGTGCTTCGGCCGTTTCGGTCGCGGCCGGCTCGGTGGTTGCCGCCGGTGCCTCGGCCGGTGCAGCCGCGGCCTCGTCAAGCTGCAGCCCCTCGCCGCCGATCGTGGCCAGATAGGCGATCATGTTGGCGCGGTCGGTGTCTTTCGGCAGGCCCTTGAACGACATCTTGTTGCCCGGCGCATATGCCTTGGGGCTGGTCAGCCATTGATCGAGCGCCTCGGGCGTCCAGGTGCCTCCAACCCCCTTGAGCGCGTCGGAATAGGCGAAACCGGAAACCGACGCGACCGGGCGGCCGACAACGCCATAGAGCGACGGGCCGGTGGCGTTCTTGCCCTCTTCGAGCTTGTGACAGGACTTGCACTTGGAGAAGAGCTTGCCGCCCTTTGCCACGTCGGCCTCGGCCAGAAGCTGGTTCAGCGTCTTGGCCGGTGCCGCCTCCTGCTCACCGCCGCCGGCGGCCTCATCCTCGGCCATCACGACAAAGCCGCGCGGCGCTTCCGCCTCACCGTGGCCTTCGCTTTCGGTCGAATAGAGCGCGCTTGCGGCCCAGTTCCCCAGAAGAAAAACAAGAAAAGCCCCGAGAACCCCGCCGGCTATTTTGGTCGTTGTCATGGTGTTGGACATGCTGCGTTCCATATGATCCCAAATTCTCAGGCCTTCTAACCGCTTCCCTTACCCCTTTTCAAGCGGTATGAGGCGCGACGAAACGCCCTTTTAGGTGCAGATCATTGCGAAAGAGTGAAAGATGAGCGGAAAAATAGCCTTTCAGGGCGAATTGGGCGCCTATGGGCACGAGGCCTGTGTCAAGGCGCGGCCCGGCATGGAGGTGCTGCCGTGCCAGACCTTCGAGGAGGTGATCGAGGCGGTGCATTCGGGTGCGGCCGAGCTGGCGATGCTGCCGATCGAGAACTCGACCTATGGCCGGGTGGCGGACATTCACCGGCTGTTGCCGGAAAGCGGCCTGCATATCCTGGACGAGGCCTTTGTGCGGGTGCGCATCTGTCTGCTGGCCAATCCCGGCACCCGGCTCGAGGATATCCGCGAGGTGCGGGCGCATCTGGTGCTGCTGCCGCAATCGTCGCAATTTCTCAAGCGCCACAACATTACCGGCCATGCTGCCGCCGACAGCGCCGGCGCGGCGGCCGAGCTGGCGCGCTCCGGGGCCAGCGGGCAGGGGGTGCTGGCCAGCGCGCTGGCGGGCGAGATTTACGGGCTCGAGGTGCTGGCGCGCGACATCGAGGATCACGGCCACAACACCACCCGGTTCGTGGTCATGGGGCGCGAGCCCGACCTGCGCCGGCGCGGCGATCACGGCATGATCACCACCTTCGTTTTCGAGGTCCGCAACATTCCGGCGGCGCTCTACAAGGCGATGGGCGGCTTTGCCACCAATGGCGTCAACATGACCAAGCTGGAAAGCTACATGGTGGACGGATCGTTTACCGCGACCCGGTTCTATTCCGACATCGAGGGCCACCCGGACGATGCCCCGGTGCGCCGGGCGCTGGAGGAGCTTGACTATTTCACCAACCATATCGAGGTTCTGGGCGTCTATCCGGCCGATCCGGCGCGATACTGAGCCCGCCTCTCAGGCCAGCGCCGCCTTGCGGTAGCTGTCCTCGACCTTGCCGGCAAACTCCGCGACCCGCTGGCGAAACCGCCTGGTCATGGTGGCATGGGCCAGTTTCAGCGGCTGCAACAGGAGCCGCCCCGGCAGGGTCGTGGGGGTGAGCGTGGCGGTGACGTCCATGCGGGTGCGGGCGCGCGAAAGGGCAACCAGCGCCACCTCGAAATCCGCCTGCACGCCCGCCGAAATGCCGCGCATGGTCAGGCCGCCGGTCCGGTCGAACGCCACCAGCTCGACCCGCGCCTTGCGCCGTTTCTTGCGGTATTCAAAGGCCACCTCCCAGCACATGCCGACACCCGGCGCGGTCAGCGCATCCAGCCGCACCACGTCGGCGCCACGGCGCAAGATGGCGCGCTCGAACCCCTCAAAATCGCTGATTGCACGAAAAACCGCGTCCAGCGGCGCCTCGATATCCTCGCGTGCGGTCAGTTCCATGCTGCTGCTCCTGCCCTGTCCTGCCCTGCCTTGGGTTCCGTCTGCGGGAATGCGGGCGCCCGCAGGCCCCGCGATGGCACTGTGCGGTCAATCCAGCCGATCCGCAAGCCAGTTTTCCAGTAAAAATCGCGCAATCGTGCCGGCGCGCGGCGGGTCGATCCGCGCGTGTTCGCCGGCGAAAACCGCCGCCACCTCCTTGCGCGAGAGCCACAGCGCATCGGCCATTTCCACCGGGTCGAGGCTGATTTCGCGGCCCAGCGCCCCGGCCCGACAGCCGATCATCAGCGAGCCGGGCCAGGGCCAGGGCTGACTGGCCAGATAGCGCACCGGCCCCACCGGCACGCCGGTTTCCTCGGCCACCTCGCGGCGCACGGCGGCCTCGATGCTTTCGCCCGGCTCCATGAAGCCGGCCAGCAGCGAATACATGCGCGCGGGCCAGGCCGGCGACCGCCCCAGCAGCACCGAATTGCCATGCGTCACCAGCATGATCACCACCGGGTCGGTGCGCGGAAAATGCTGTGCCCCACAGGCGGGACATTCGCGCAGCCAGCCCGCCTGCGCCGGCCGGCTGGCCGCCCCGCACCCGGCGCAGAAGCGGTGGTTTCGGTGCCACAAGAGCATGGCGCGGGCGGTGGCAAGAAGCTCGGCATCAAGCGGGCGCAGCCGGGCCATGACCGCGCGCAGATCGGCAAAGGCCGCATCGCTGCCGGGCAGGGCCTGGCGGCTTTGATCGAGAAAGGCGGCGGGGTCGCGCGCGGCGGCGCCCTCGGGCGGTTGCCAGGGCGACACGTCGGCGGCGAACACCGCCTGCCCCTCGGCCAGCCCCAGAAACAGCGGCGCCTCGCCTGCGGTGCGCAACAGCGGATGGTCGCGGGGCAGACGCGCCGGGCGCACCTGACCGGCGGCCTCCTGCACCAGCGGCTTG
The DNA here is from genome assembly GCA_964585355.1 of uncultured Aliiroseovarius sp. GTDB lineage: Bacteria > Pseudomonadota > Alphaproteobacteria > Rhodobacterales > Rhodobacteraceae > JAAEUB01. Next base: position 850 of record CAZPDV010000108.1, on the reverse strand, counting down.
CCCCGCCACAGGGGCAGGATGCAGGCACCGCCCGCTGCCAGCAGCCCCTCGAGCGCCGCCGGATCGGTGCGCAAATGCGCCGCCCGCTCCAGCAGCCCCGCGCCGAACGTCACCTGGTCCGTCTTGTCGATCTGTTGCATTTCGCACCAACTGTTGCAATTTCGTCATGTCCCCGCTGTAAAAATCCATAACATCCGATTCAGTATTGTACAGGATTTTACAAAACTATACTTCCGGTTGTGAAGAGGGTGGCCTCTTCTTGTCTTGCCTTGCGGTTTTCGAACAATCGCAGAATTGTCGGAAGCGCCGGGTATTTGCGGAAGATCCGCACCAATGTCGGAAGGGGCGTTTGGGTAAAGTCGAAACATTGGCCGATCGGGATGTCGGCACGCGGGTCAACCTGCGGATACTGGCAACTACGGACCTGCATATGCAGGTGCTTCCGCACGACTATCAGACCGGCCGCACCACCCACCGCCACGGCTTTGCCCGCACCGCCAGCCTGATCCGCAAGGCCCGGGGCGAGGCGGCCAATACGCTGCTGCTGGACAACGGCGATTTCCTGTGCGGCAACGGCTCGGAGATCATGCCCCAGACCCTGTGGAAACATGCCCATCCGATGATCGAGATCATGAACCATCTGGGCTATGACGCGGCCACGCCGGGCAATCACGATTTTGACCAGGGGCTTGGTTTCTTTCGCAAGGTGGTGGAGCAGGCCGGGTTTCCCTTCGTCTGCGCCAATGCGCATCTTGCGGACCCGGCACCGGGGCAGGAGACGGCGCTGCTGCCGCCCTATCTGATTCTCGAACGGGAACTGCGCGATCAGGCCGGCCAGGCGCAGCTGTTG
>CAZPDV010000107.1:0-7031 GCA_964585355.1 uncultured Aliiroseovarius sp. | reverse complement strand
GGACGATCCGCTATTTGTTGCGATGAATGGCCCCGAGTGCCGGACCGAGATGTTCGAGCCCTAATTCCCCCCCGGGCAGCTGGACACAAGCGCGGTATAGCGATCGACGATCCAGCCCGGCGCATTCTCGGGGATGCTCTCGTTGATCCGCTCCTGGGTGCGGGCGAAGATCTTGGCGGTGCGGCTGTTGTCGATCATCGGCACCGTGTCGGTGGCCACCAGCCGGTCATAGACCACCAGCGCGATCACCACCAGCAGCACCCCGCGCACCACCCCGAACAGAAAGCCCAGCCCCTGGTCGAGCCCGCCCAGCGCCGAGCGCTGAATCGCCGAGGAAAACAGCGGCGTGAACAGGCTCACCACCACCAGCGCCACCGCGAACACCGCCACAAAGGCGGCGATGGTGGCCAGTTCGCAATTATCCAGAAAATCGCCGACCACCGGCAATTCCTGCACGAATGGCCGCGCCGCCGGGGCAAAATAATAGGCCACCACCGCGGCCGCGACCCAGCCGGCAATCGCCATGCCCTCGCGCACGAAGCCGCGGCTGTAGGCCAGGATCGCCGAGACCACAATGAGAAGCGCCACGCCCCCGTCAACTATCGTGAATGATTCCATCTGCCTGTCGTCCCTCGCTGGCCCGCTTTTCACGCGCCTTTTAACCTGCTCCAAAGATTTCGCCAACAAAACCCGTCAAATCTGGCATTTTTTGGACCTTCATCGACGAATTTCCGCCGATCTTGCTGCCGTCGGGCAGAATTGCCGCGCCAAAGCCCAGCTTGGCGGCCTCTTTCAGCCGGTTTTGCGTCTGGCTCACCGGGCGCAGGGCGCCGGACAGGCTGATTTCGCCGAAAACCACCGTGTCGCGCGGCAGGGCGGCATCCTCGCGCGCACTCAGAAGCGCGGCGGCCACCGCCAGGTCGGCGGCGGGCTCGGATATCTTCAGCCCCCCGGCCACGTTCAGATAGACGTCGAGCCCGGCAAAGGGGATGGCGCAGCGCGCCTCCAGCACCGCCAGGATCATCGCCAGCCGCCCGGCATCCCAGCCCAGCACCGAGCGGCGCGGCTGGCTGTGCGGGCTGGGCGCCACCAGCGCCTGCAATTCCACCAGCACCGGGCGGGTGCCCTCGATCCCGGCAAAGACCACGCTGCCCGGCGCCGGATCCTCGCGCCCGGCCAGAAACAGCGCCGAGGGGTTGGCCACCTCGGCAAGCCCGGCCCCGGTCATCTCGAACACGCCGATCTCGTCCGCCGGGCCAAAGCGGTTCTTGACCGCGCGCAGGATGCGAAACTGATGCCCCCGCTCGCCCTCGAAATACAGCACCGTATCGACCATGTGCTCGACCACGCGCGGGCCGGCAATCTGGCCTTCCTTGGTAACATGGCCCACCAGGATCACGCTCATGCCGCGGCGCTTGGCAAAGGTGGTCAGCTCATGCGCACAGGCGCGCACCTGGGCAACGCTGCCCGGCGCGCTTTCCACGTGATCGGCCCACATGGTCTGAATCGAATCGATGATCGCAAGGCCGGGCTTTTCGGCCTCCAGCGTGGTCAGGATGTCGCGCAGATTGGTGGCGGTGGCCAGCTGCACCGGCGCCTGCGCCACGCCAAGGCGGGCCGCCCGCATGCGGATCTGCGCCGCCGCCTCTTCGCCGGAAACATAGATGGTCGCGACCCCACGCCCCGAGAAGGCCGCCGCCGCCTGCAACAACAGGGTGGACTTGCCGATACCGGGATCCCCCCCCACCAGGATCGCCGAGGCCTCGACCAGCCCGCCGCCCAGCACCCGGTCAAGCTCGTTGATGGCGCTGCGCACCCGGGCGGGCGGCGCCTCCCGCGTTGCCAGGTCGCTCAGCGCAAGCGCCGCGCCGCGCCTGCCGCCCAGGGTCTTCGAGGCCGGCCCGCTGGCCCGCGATGCCTCTTCCACCAACGAATTCCACGCCCCGCAGGCATCGCAGCGCCCTGACCATTTCGGCGCACTGGCACCACATTCATTACAGACAAAAGACGGGGATCTGGCCATGCCCCCACATGCCCGATCCGGGCCACAAGGTCAAACCCTTCATCTTTCCGAAAATACTCCGGGGGTCCGGGGGCTGGCCCCCGGCCCGCGCTTGCCGGTCAGATACCCGATCAGGATCGAGGCCAGCACGCAGCCGGTAAAGAAATACAGCCCCCAGGCGGTCTCTACCTGTCCCACGCCCACGCCCTTGATGACCACGATGTAAAGCGCGATCAGGAACACATCCGCCATTGCCAGCTTGCCCAGAAGGTTCAAAACCGGCAATACCTTGCGCCGCAACAGGCCGAAATGGATCAGGCTCAGGCCGATGGTCTTGAGCATCGGCGCGAAAATGGCAAAGAAGGTGACCAGCAGGGCAAGGCGGGCATCTTCCCCCCACAGCGCCTGCATGCCGGAGATGATGCTGACCTCGTTCAGCCCGAACCACCCGGTCAGCGCGGTGCGCAGCACCGGGGCAAACCAGGACAGCGGGAAGGCGATGAGCAGGGCAAGATTGGCAAGGCGCAGAAAGGTCATGGGGCATATCTAGGCCCTGGGCGGGCGGAACAAAAGCCCCGCGGGCCGCGCCGGGCGAAGATGGCGGTCCGCGGGCGGGGGATCGGGCGCAAATCTGTTCCTTTTTCGGGCACAGGTCCGCCCGCGCATTGCCTGACCCGGCCCGCTGGCTTAGCTTGCGGGCGAAACTTCACGGAGGATCCCATGGCTTACGGCTTCGACACATTGCAAATCCACGCGGGCGCGCGCCCCGACCCGGCCACCGGCGCCCGCCAGACGCCGATCTATCAGACCACGGCCTATGTGTTTCGCGATGCCGACCACGCCGCGGCGCTGTTCAACCTGCAGGAGGTGGGCTATATCTATTCGCGCCTGACCAACCCCACCGTGGCGGTGCTGCAGGAGCGCTTGGCGACGCTCGAAGGCGGGCAGGGGGCGGTGTGCTGCTCCTCGGGGCATGCGGCGCAGTTGATGGCGCTGTTTCCCCTGATGGCGCCGGGGCGCAACATCGTGTCCTCGAACCGGCTCTATGGCGGCACCGTCACCCAGTTCACCCACACGATCAGGCGCTTTGGCTGGGAGGCGCGGCTGGTGGATTTCGACGACCTCTCTGCGGTCGAGGCCGCGATTGACGACGACACGCGCGCGATTTTCTGTGAAACCATCGCCAATCCCGGCGGCTATGTCACCGACCTGGACGCGATTGCCGGGATTGCGGCGCGGGCGGGGCTGCCGCTGATCGTGGACAACACCACCGCCACGCCTTACCTGTGCCGGCCGATCGAACATGGCGCCACCCTGGTGGTGCATTCGCTGACCAAGTACATGACCGGCAACGGCACCGTCACCGGCGGCGCGGTGGTGGACAGCGGCACCTTCGACTGGTCCGCGTCCGACAAGTTCCCGTCGCTGAGCCAGCCCGAGCCCGCCTATCACGGGCTCAAGTTTCACGAGACCTTCGGCCCCCTGGCCTATACATTTCACTCCATCGCCATCGGCCTGCGCGACCTGGGCATGACCATGAACCCGCAGGCGGCGCATTACACCCTGATGGGCACGGAAACCCTGAGCCTGCGCATGCAGAAACACGTGGCCAATGCCGAAAAGGTGGCGGCCTGGCTCGAGGCCGACCCGCGGGTGGCGGCGGTGACCTATGCGGGGCTCGAAAGCTCGCCCTACCATGACCGGGTGGCGCGGATCTGCCCGAAAGGCGCGGGGGCGCTGTTCACGGTGGCGCTCAAGGGCGGCTATGAGGCCTGCGTGAAATTCGTCGAGGCGCTGGAGATTTTCAGCCACGTGGCCAATCTGGGCGATACCCGGTCGCTGGTCATTCATCCGGCCTCGACCACCCACCGGCAATTGACTCCGGCGCAGCAGGAGGCAGCCGGAGCCGCGCCCGACGTGGTGCGGATTTCCATTGGCACCGAGGATGCAGACGATCTGATCCGCGATCTGGACCAGGCACTGGCGGCGGCCGGGTAAAGGGATTTCGCCGGGCGTGCGCCCGGCGACCGGCCGGGGGTTTCACCCCCGGCCCCCCAGACCCCCGGCCCCCCTGGCCCGGCACCGCCGGGCAGCGCCTGCCTGCCCCCCGGCAGGCGCTTTTGAAAGCCGCCGCCCGGCGCAATCGCTCGCTCTCATCGCCCATCGCTCGCGCCGCGCCGCCATGCCATATGCGCCCGCCCAGGCAGGCGCTGCCCTCTTTCATCGTTTCGAGCCCCCAGAGTATTTGGGGAAAGGTGAAGGGAAATGGCTTTTGGGCTTGACCCCGGCGCCCGGGCTGCCGAAAACCCATCCATGAGTACGGGCAGGCTGACCATTGATCTTGATGCCATTGCGGCAAACTGGCGGGCGCTGGACCGGCTGAGCGCGGCCGAGGTGCAGACCGGGGCGGTGGTCAAGGCCGACGCCTATGGGCTGGGGGTGGCGCGGGTGGCGCGTGCCCTGGCGGCGGCGGGGGCGCGGCGGTTTTTCGTCGCCGTGGCCGAAGAGGGCGCGGCCTTGCGCGAGGCGCTGGGGCCGGGGCCGGAAATATCGGTGTTTTCCGGGCACATGGCCGGCGACAGCGAGATGATCGGCGCGCTTGGCCTGGTGCCGATGCTCAATTCTCTGGAGCAGATGACCCGGCATTTCGAGGCGCTGCCCGGCCATCCTTTCGGGGTGCAGCTGGACAGCGGCATGAACCGGCTGGGGCTGGAGCCGGCGGAATGGGCGGCGGCGGCGCCCCTGGTGCTGGCCCAGGGGCCGAGCCTGATCATGAGCCACCTGGCCTGTGCCGACGAGCCCGGCCACCAGATGAACCCGGCCCAGCTTGCCGCCTTTGTCGAGATGACCGAGGGCATCGAGGTGCCGCGTTCGCTGGCGGCGACCGGCGGGATCCTGCTGGGGCCGGAATACCATTTCAACCTGACCCGGCCGGGGATCGGCCTTTATGGCGGGTTGCCCCACGAGGATGCGCGGATGGTGGTCAACCTGGCGCTGCCGGTGGTGCAGCACCGCGAAATCGCGGCCGGCGAGAGCGTGGGCTATGGTCAGGGTTTCGTGGCCGATCAGCCAATGCGGGTGGCCACGGTTTCGGGCGGCTATGCCGACGGGCTGCACCGGGCGCTGTCGAACAGGGCGGTGCTGTTTCATGGCGATACGCCCTGCCCGGTGCTGGGGCGGGTGTCGATGGACCTGATCGGCGTCGATGTCACCCATCTGGAGGAGGTGCCGGCGCATCTGAGCGTGCTGGGCCCCGAGCAGGGGGTGGATGACCTGGCCGCGGCCGCCGATACCATCGGCTATGAGATGCTGACCAGCCTGGGCGGGCGCTATCGGCGCCATTACCTGCGGGGGCAGGGGTGAGGGCGGCCAGGCTCAGCGCGCCGCTGGCGGCGATCGGGCGCTCGGTGCTGGGGCTGCTGGCGGCAATCGGGCGGGTGACGCTGTTTGCTGCCTCGGCAATCGGCCACATGCTGCGCCCGCCGTTCTATCCGCGCGAATTTGCCGTCGCGCTGTTGAATGTGGGCTGGTTCAGCCTGCCGGTGGTGGGGCTGACCGCGATTTTCACCGGCGGCGCGCTGGCGCTGCAGATCTATGCCGGCGGTCAGCGCTTTTCGGCCGAGGCGGTGGTGCCGCAGATCGTCGCCATCGGCATCGTGCGCGAGCTGGGGCCGGTGCTGGTGGGGCTGATGATCGCGGCGCGGGTGACCTCTTCCATCGCCGCCGAGATCGCCACCATGCAGGTCACCGAACAGATCGACGCGCTGGTGACGCTATCCACCGATCCGATGAAATACCTGACCGTGCCGCGGGTGCTGGCCGGGCTGATCATGGTGCCGGCTCTGGTCGGGGTGGGGGATGTGATCGGCATTTATGGCGGCTTTCTGGTCAGCACCGGCAGCCTCGATTTCACTCCCGCGACCTATATCCGCAACACCTGGAACTTCCTGACCGATTCCGACATCGTGTCGAGCCTGGTCAAGGGCGCGGTGTTCGGCTTCATCGCCACCCTGATGGGCTGTTATCACGGCTTCCGCTCGGGCCGCGGCGCCCAGGGGGTGGGGCGGGCCACCAAGAGCTCGGTCGAGGCGGCGGCGGTGCTGATCCTGGCCGCGAACTTCCTGCTGACCAACCTGTTTTTCGCCTCATGATCGAGCTGATCGACCTACGCAAGAGCTTTGGCGCCAAGAAGGTGCTGCGGGGGGTCACCCTGCGGGTCGGGCGCGGCGAAAGCATGGTGGTGATCGGCGGCTCCGGCTCGGGCAAGTCGGTGCTGCTGAAATGCATCCTTGGCCTGATGACGCCGGAAAGCGGCCAGATCCTGCTGGATGGCGAGGACGTGACCCGCGCCGATCGCGACCGGTTCCTGGCGCGGTTCGGGATGCTGTTTCAGGGGGGCGCGCTGTTTGACAGCCTGTCGGTCTGGCAGAACGTGGCCTTCCGGCTGTTGCGGGGCAGCCTGAAGCGGCCGCGCCCCGAGGCGCGCGAGATTGCCATCGAAAAGCTGCGCCGGGTCGGGCTGGGGCCGGATGTGGCCGATCTTTATCCGGCCGAGCTGTCCGGCGGCATGCAGAAACGGGTGGGGCTGGCGCGGGCGATCTGCGCCGAGCCCGAGATCATCTTTTTCGACGAGCCGACCACCGGGCTCGACCCGATCATGGCCGGGGTGATCAACGCCCTGATCCGCGAGATCGTCAGCGAAATGGGCGCCACCGCCATCACCATCACCCATGACATGAGCAGCGTGCGCGCCATCGCCGACCGGGTGGCGATGCTTTATGACGGGGTGATCCGCTGGAGCGGGCCGGCGCGCGACCTGGACCATTCCGGCGACCCGTATCTGGACCAGTTCATCCATGGCCGGGCCGAGGGTCCGATCCCCACCTTGCGATAGGCGTGTTGGCGGCAGGGCTTGCCGCCCGAGCGGCGCTCGGCCATGATGGGGCAGGGGGCGCGCATATGTTCAAGGGATTGATCCTGTTTGCAATGCTGCTGGCATTTTATCCGCTGCCGGTGGCGCTGGTGGTGG
>CAZPDV010000106.1:0-7053 GCA_964585355.1 uncultured Aliiroseovarius sp. | reverse complement strand
CCTCAGTAGATATAGCGGATCTGGTCGGTCCAGTAGCGCTCCACCCGCTTGAGGGCGGTGTTGATCTCTTCGATCCCCTCGCTGCTGAGCACGCCCTTGGCCTGCAGGCCTTCCGCGTGCCGCTCGAACAGCGCCGCCACCATGTCGCGCACCTTGCGCCCCTTTTCGGTCAGCCGCACCCGCACCGAGCGGCGGTCGATATCACAGCGCTGATGGTGCATGTAGTCCATCTCCACCAGCTTCTTGAGGTTGTAGCTCACATTCGAGCCCTGGTAATAGCCGCGGGTCTTCAGCTCGCCGGCCGTGACCTCGTTATCGCCGATATTGAACAGCAGCAGCGCCTGGACCGAGTTGATCTCCAGCAACCCGACCCGCTCGAATTCATCCTTGATCACATCAAGCAACAACCTGTGCAGCCGTTCGACCAGCGACAGGATATCCAGATATTGCCCGACGAAACCCTGGTTGGCACTTTGCCCTATTGGTGAATGCATGCTCATTCTTTTCTCCGCCATGACTTTTGCCGACAAGCATCCAGCCAAAGAGCAAACATTCAGTTAAATGCCGAAAGAATGGAGCAAATAATTTAGTCTGATTTGAATCAATCCGGCTCAGACGCTGAGCCCGGCATGGGCGCGCAGCTCGGACAGCAGCGCCTGGTAGGGCGCCGGCACGGTTTCCGGGCGGGTCACCCAGAGCCACAGATCGTTGTCGTTTTCCGCAAGCAGCCGGTCGAACAGGTCAAGCCCGGCCTCGTCCATCCCGGCCAGGCGGTCGCGGGCAAAGGGGCCCAGCACCAGGTCCATTTCCTTGGTGCCGCGGCGCATGGCCCGGAGCGTCATGCGCTTGAGGCGGTTTTCGCGGGTCTCGCTCATCTGGCGGCCTCCTTCATATGGGCGCGCAGGGCCTTTTCCAGCCGCCCCAGCTTGTCGGCCGCCTGCAGCATCTCGGCCTTGAGCGCGCGCATCTCGGCCAGGAGCGCCTGCGCGTCACCGCTGACCGCGGCGGTCTCGTCGGGGGCCGCCACCCCTTCGCCCTGGCCGGTCAGCATCCAGGTCAGCGAAACATTGAGCAGGCCGGCCAGCATCTGCAGCTTGTTGGCGCGCGGCTCGGCCAGGTCCTCCTCCCAGGCGGCGAGGGTCTTGAGCCGAATCCCCAGCCGGCGCGCCAGGTCCTTGCGGGTAAGCCCGGCCGCCTCGCGCGCGCCGGCCAGCCGGTCGCCAAAGGTGGCGGTCTGTTCGTCATACCAGCTTTCCAGCTCATTCCGGTTCATATTGTCCCCTTCCTGCCCGCTTCCTGCCCGCTCCGGCGGGATGGCGCTTGATCGCCCTCCCTCGCATGCCTATGACAAGACAGGCCCAACTTCAAACCGGAACATTGTCATGTCGTTTCTTTCCAAGACCCTTTCGCGGGTCAAACCCTCGCCCACCATCGCCGTTTCCACCCTTGCGGCCGAGCTCAAGGCGGCCGGGCGCGATGTGATCGGCCTGGGCGCGGGCGAGCCCGATTTCGACACCCCCGACAACATCAAGGCCGCGGCCAAGGCGGCAATCGACGCCGGGCGCACCAAATACACCGCCCCCGACGGCATGCCCGAGCTCAAGCAGGCGATCTGCGACAAGTTCAAGCGCGATAACGGGCTGGACTATACCCCCGCCCAGATCAGCGTCGGCACCGGCGGCAAGCAGATCCTCTACAACGCCCTGATGGCCACCCTGAACCCCGGTGACGAGGTGATCATCCCGGCGCCCTACTGGGTGAGCTATCCGGACATGGTGCTTCTGGCCGGCGGCACGCCGGTGGTGGTCGAGGCCGGGATCGAGACCGGCTTTCGCCTTACCCCCGAACAGCTTGAAGCGGCGATCACCCCGCGCACCAAGTGGCTGATCTTCAACTCGCCCTCGAACCCCACCGGGGCGGGCTATACCCGCGAGCAGCTCAAGGGCCTGACCGAGGTGCTGATGCGCCACCCCCATGTCTGGGTGATGTCCGACGACATGTATGAGCATCTGGTGTTCGACGATTTCACCTTCTGCACCCCGGCCGAGGTCGAGCCCGGCCTTTACGATCGCACCCTGACCTGCAACGGCGTCTCCAAGGCCTATGCCATGACCGGCTGGCGGATCGGCTATGCCGGCGGCCCCACCCACCTGATTGCCGCCATGCGCAAGATCCAGTCGCAATCCACCTCGAACCCCTGTTCGATCAGCCAGTGGGCCGCGCTCGAGGCGCTGAACGGCCCGCAGGATTTCATCCCCGAAAACAACCGCATCTTTCAACGCCGCCGCGACATGGTGGTGGAGATGCTCAACCGGGCCGAAGGCGTCACCTGCCCGGTGCCGGACGGGGCATTTTATGTCTATCCCTCGATTGCCGGGCTGATCGGCAAGACCACGCCGGCCGGCACCAGGATCAATGACGACGAGACCTTCGCCCGCGCCCTGCTTGAGGAAAAGGGCGTGGCGGTGGTGTTCGGCGCCGCCTTCGGCGCCTCGCCCGCCTTCCGGGTAAGCTATGCCACCTCGGACGAGAACCTGCGCGCCGCCTGCACCCGCATCCAGGAATTCTGCGCCGCGCTGCGCTAAGCCAAGGAGCCGCCATGACGCCCGCCCTGCCCGAATATTACTTCCGCACCCGCGAGAACGGCGCCTTTGTCTATCGCGTGGACACGGAAAACCGGCAACGGCGCATCGACATGGACCAGATCGCCGTGGTCAACATCAAGAATGGCGAGATCAAGCCGCATGGCGGGCGCAGCCTGAGCGAGGCCGACATGGAAGCGATCCGGGCCTGGATGGAAGAGCGCACGGCGCTGCTGGCCAGGCGCCAGATCGACGACATCCTGCGCACCGTCGATCACCTGAACCAGACCGCCCACTGGGCCCAGAGCAAGGCCACGCCCGAGGAGCTCGAGGCGATCACCGATGCCCTGCTCATGGCCATGCACGACCTGCGCACGGTGCTGGTACGCAAGAAGGCGGACCGGCTGTTGAAAAAGGGCTGAGCCGGGGCCGGGCATGGGCCGGGCATGAGGAAATGGCGGCATGTGGGGGCCAGCCCCCACGCCCCCGGAGTACTTTCAGAAAGATGAAAGGAATACGGTGGTTCAGGCGGCCGGCGCGATATGCGAGGTCTTGAACCAGAACCGGGCCTGCATCAGGATCGCCGCCAGGCCCAGCCCCACCACCAGCCCGACCCAGACGCCTTCGGCGCCCCAGCCGGCGCGGGTGCCCAACCACCATGACAGCGGCACCCCGACCACCCAATAGGAAAACACCGCATGCAGCATCGGCGCGCGGGTGTCCTGCAGGCCGCGCAACAGCGCCAGCGCCATCACCTGGGCCGCATCCGCCACCTGGAACAGCGCCGCCACCGCCAGCAACCGACGCCCGATCGCCAGAATGGCGGCGCGGCGGGGCTCGTCCGGGTCGAGAAACAGGCCGATCATCTGTTCGGGGATCAACAGCAGCAGCGCCACCACGAAAATGGCAAAGCCTTGCGACAGCGCCACGATCACCGCGGCGCCGCGGCGCAGCCCGGCTTCGTCGCCGCGGCCCAGCGCCCGGCCGGCGCGCACGGTGGCGGCGTTGGAGAGGCCCACATGCACCATGAAAAACAGGGAAGTGATCTGAATGGCGATGCCGTGGGCCACCAGTTCCAGCTTGCCGATCTGCCCCATGATCACGGTCGAGGCGGTGAAAAGCCCGGATTCTGCCAGCGTGGTCAGGCCGATCTGTGCCCCCATCCACGCGACCTGGCCGAAAACCTGCCAGTCCGGGCGCCAGAACCGCAGGAAAAGCCGGTGCTCGGGCAAGGCGCGCCCGGCATAGGTCAGCAGGATTGCCATGGTCAGGATCTGCACCCCGAGCGAGGCCAGCGCCGCGCCGCGCACCCCCAGTTCGGGCGCGCCCCAATGGCCGAAGATCAGCGCATAGTTCAGCACCGCGTTCAGCCCGGCCGCCGCCAGGGTCGCCCCCAGCACCACCCGCGGCCGCTCCAGCGCCACCAGGTAGGAGCGCATCACCATCGCCAGCAGCGCCGGGATCAGCCCCCAGCCCGCCACCCGCAGATAGGTCTGGGCGATCTCCGACAGGTCGGGCGCCTGCCCCAGCCCGCGCAGGATCGGCGCCGAAAACAGCAGGAACGGCAGCGCCAGCAGCGCCACGACCAGGCTGATCCACAGCCCCATGCGGGTCACCCGGCGCAGGCTGGTCAGGTCGCCGGCCTCGTGCGCCGCCGCCACCAGCGGCATCACCGCCCAGGCAAAGCCCGCCCCCATGAGATAGACGGTAAAGAAGAACGTGCTGCCCAGCACCTGGCCCGCCAGCGCATCCACATCGTACCAGCCCAGCATCAGCGTATCGACCAGCCCCATGCTCATCTGCGCCAGCAGGCTGCCGATCAACGGCAGGCCAAGGCCCAGAATGGCGCGCAGATGCTCGCGCGTGGTCAGAATGCGGCGTGCCTGTTGCATCCATCCCGCATAGACCAGTTCGGATGCCCGCACAACGCCCGGCTTGCGCGCGCACGGCCTGCAAGCTATGGTTGCGAAAAGCGGGCAGGAACCATGTTGAAATTCATCTATCTATTACTTGGTGCTTGCGCCGTCACGATGCTTCTGTACAGCGCGGCCGCGGCGCAGGGCGGCTCGGTTCCGGGCTTTCCGCCACAGGCCAATGTCAGCTCCTTCGGGCTTTCCTTCGCGCAGACCGGCCGGCGCTTCAGCTATGGCGATTTCGCCGAACCCCGGCGCGCGCGGGCCGGCCGTGCCCTGCGCCTGAGCCTGGGCGGCAGTGCCGGCGAGGTGGGCGATCTGCTGAGCTTTCCGTTTCGCAAGCCCGGCACCACCGCGCTTTTCGTTCTGGGGACCGCGGCGCTGATCAGCGTTGATCGCCAGAGCACCGCCTTCTATCAGGACAAGATCATACCGGCGCTTGACGGCTTTAGCCTGCCGCCGCTGTTCACGTCGAATTTCTTTTCCCCCGACAGCCAGTATTTGCTGGCCGGGGTCGGGCTGACCTATGCCGGGGGGCTTGCCTTCAATGACGAGCGCGCCCAGACTGCGGCGCTGCTCTCGGGCAAGGCGATCGCCTATTCCTATCTGACCTCGCAGCTGATCCTGAAACCGCTTTTCGGGCGGCTCAGGCCGATCGACGACCTGTCGGGCGGCGGCGGCCCCTCGGGGGACTTTACCGACAATCCATGGGATTTCGGCCACCGCGACGGCATTCCGTTCACCTCTGCGGCCTATGGCACCTCGATGCCTTCTTTCCATTTCACCCATTATTTCGCGGCGGCGCGCGTTTATGCCGGCATCTATGACAACAATTTCTGGCCTTACCTGGCGGCGGGAGTCCTTGCCGCGTCCGAGGCGCGCGGGCACCATCACTGGGTGTCGGACATGGTGGCGGGGTCGGTGATCGGCATCGGCATCGGCAACCTTGTGCTCAATCGGTATGAAGAGCGCAAGAACGGGCTGGAAGGAGCGGTGGTGATGCCGGTGGTGTCGTCTCAGGGGGTCGGGTTTTCCGTTTCCATGGAGTTCTGAGCCCTCATCCCCGGCGCAGCGTGGCCAGCAGCGCCTTGCTGGCCCGGCCATCGACCGTCAGCCCGCGCGCCGCCTGAAAGGCGCGAATCGCCGCCACGGTCTGCGGCCCGATCACCCCGTCGGTGCTGCCCGGATCAAAGCCCAGCGCGGCCAGGCGGGTCTGGATCTCCTTGCGCTGGGCCAGGTGCAGCCCCTCGGCATCCGGGGGAAAGCGCCCCTGCAACGGCCCGCCACCGGCCAGCCGGTCGGCCAGGTGCCCCACCCCGATCGCATAGCTCATGGCGTTGTTGTAGCGCAGCAGCACCCGGTAATTTCGGAACACCCTGAAGGCCGGACCATTGGTGCCCAGCGGCGCCAGCAGCGCGGCCCCCGGATAATCGGGCGGGGGGCGGCCCTGCATGTCGCGGCCATCGCCCGCCCGCACTTCGATGCCCCAGGGCTCGCCATGGCGCCAGCCCGAACGGTGCAGGAAATTGGCCGCCGAGGCCAGCGCGTCGGTCGGATCGTCGCCCCAGATATCGCGCCGCCCGTCGCCGTCGAAATCCACCGCATAGGCCAGGTAGGTGGTGGGGATGAACTGCGTGTGCCCCATGGCGCCGGCCCATGAGCCCAGCATCGCCGGCGGCGCCACCTCGCCCGCCGCGACGATCTTCAGCGCCGCGATCAGCTGTGCCTCGTTGAAACCCGCCCGCTGCCCGGCAAAGGCCAGGCTCGCCAGGGCCGAGATCACCGGCAGGGTGCCGCGCCGGGCGCCGTAAATGCTCTCATGCCCCCAGATCGCGCACAGCACTTCGGCCTCGACCTGAAAGCGCGCCTCGAGCCGGGCAAACAGCGCCCGATAGCGGCGCAGCATGGCCCGCCCCTGCCGGATCCGCGCATCCGATGCCGCCAGCGCGATATTGTCCTCAAGCGAGCGCACGAACTCGGTCTGCTTGCCGGCGGTCGCCACCACCTCGGGCAGATAGCCCGCCCCCGCCAGCGCCCGGTCCAGCACCGGGGCCGGGATCCCGCGCCCGGCGGCGCGCACCCGAAAGCCCCGCAGCCAGGCATCGAAGCGGGGATTTGCCACCGGGCGCTGAGCCGGCGCCGGGCGCTGCGGCGTTCCCCGCCCGCCCGGGGCACAGGCCCCCAACAGGCCCGCCAGCATCAGGCGTCGCGTCAAAACCATGTGGCCACCCTACCCGATCAGCCCGTCCGGGCAAGGCCCTTGCCGCCATGGTGCCGCAACAGGCAACAGGCCGCCCGCCCCCCCGGCCGAAACGGACGCCGCGACGGCATTGCGCGCAAGGTCCGCGCCTGACCCCAAGGGCGGGCTGGGGGAAGCTTGCCAAGGGGTTTCCTTGAAAGCAAACGTCGCAAGGCGTTGAAACCTCGTGGCACTTCACGCCCGCCCTGGGGGGCGGGGTCGGGCGCGAACCGGATTGCAAGCAATCCGGAAGCTATGAAACCAATGATATCAACATTGTTTCGCAACACGAGGTCCTGTTGAAATTGATTGCATTCCA
>CAZPDV010000105.1:0-7086 GCA_964585355.1 uncultured Aliiroseovarius sp. | reverse complement strand
CCCCGGCCATGCGGAAACAGGATGAACACATCCACTTTGGCGAGCCCCTTGAACGCCTCGATCGCCGCCGAGCCGGTATCGCCCGAGGTGGCGCCGACAATGGTCACCCGCTCGCCCCGGCGCGCCAGGGCGGCCTGAAACAGCTGACCGATCAGCTGCATGGCAAAGTCCTTGAAGGCCAGGGTCGGGCCGTGAAACAGCTCCAGCAGGAAGTGGTTGGGCGCAAGCTGCACCATGGGCGCGCGGGCGGCATGGTCAAAGCCGCGATAGGCGCGCGCGATGATACCCCTGAGGTCATCGTCGCTGAAGCTTGCGCCAATGAACGGGCGCATCACCCGAAACGCCACCTCTTCATAAGGTTGCCCGGCCAGGGCCGCGATCTCGGCCTCGGGCAGGGTCGGCACCCGTTCGGGCAGGTACAGCCCGCCATCGCGGGCAAGCCCGGTCAGCATCGCCTCCTCGAAACTCAGAACAGGCGCCTTGCCGCGGGTGGAAATGTAACGCATCGGGTTCTCCTCAGCCGGTCCGGTGCCATATACGCCACAGCACCACCGCTGTCATCACCGTCCAGATAGCCGCGAAGGCGAACCATGTGAAGACATATTCGAGATGCCGGTTCGGGATCCCCTCGGTCGAGACCGGCAGCGGCCGGATCGTGGCGAAGGGCGGCCGGGTTTCGCGGGCCACCACCAGCACCGGCTCGGTGTCCAGATGCGCCGAAAGCTGGGCCACGTCGCGGGCGAACCACAGGTTCTTGTCCGGCTCCGGCGCCGGGGTCCAGCGGTCAAGCTCGTCCGGCCAGTGCAGGTTGCCGATGACCTCCAAAGGCCCCTCGGGCAGGGGCCGGGCCTCGTCCCCGACCGGCTGAAACCCCAGATCGACCAGCACCCGGCGCCCGGCCCCGGCCCCGGTCGTGATCTCGACCACCCGGATGATCCGGTATCCCGCCCCCGCATCCCTGGTCGAAGCCAGCACCCGCACCCCCTCGCCGGTCATGCGCCCGCTCAGCCGCACCGGCAGATAGCGGTCGCGCCCGGGGTCGGGATCGGCCGGGATGTCCACCGGCGCGGCGGTGATCCGGGCCGAAATATCGGCCAGGATGGCGCGTTTCCAGTGCAGGCGCTGGATCTGCCACACTCCCAGCGAAATCAGCACCCCCAGCACCGCCAGCGCCAGGATCAGCGTCACCGAACGAAAAAGGCGCGAAGCCGAACCCCGCGCCTTGTAATCCCTTGTGAGCGAAGGGGAAACCGCTCAGCTGCCCCAGATATAGATCACCGCGAACAGGAACAGCCAGACCACATCGACAAAGTGCCAGTACCAGGCGGCGGCCTCGAAGCCCACGTGGTTTTCCGGCGTGAAATCGCCGCGAATCGCCCGGATCAGGCAGATGAACAGGAAGATCGTGCCGACGATCACGTGAAAGCCGTGAAAGCCGGTGGCCATGAAGAAGCTCACCCCATAGATGTTACCGGCAAACGAGAACGGCGCCTCGCTGTATTCCAGCGCCTGCAGGAAGGTAAAGCTGAGCCCCAGCACCACCGCGATCGCCAGCCCGCGGATCAGGTCGCGGCGGTTGTTTTCATGGGCGATGGCATGGTGCGCCCAGGTCACGGCAACACCTGAAAGCAGCAGGATCACGGTGTTGATCAGCGGCAGGTGCCACGGGTCGAAAGTCTCGATCCCCGCCGGCGGCCAGACCCCGTCCTGCGCCGGAGAATTCGGCCCCATCGGGTACATGGCGTGCTTGATGAAGTTCCAGAACCAGGCCGAAAAGAACATGACCTCGGACATGATGAACAGGATCATGCCATAGCGCAGGCTGATGCGCACCACCGGGGTGTGGTCGCCGGTATTGCCTTCAAACACCACCTCGCCCCACCACGAATACATCACGTACAGCACCAGCGCCAGGCCGATCAGCCCCATCCAGGGCCCCGAGCCGTGCATCCACAGCACCGCACCATAGAGCATGATGAACGCCCCGACCGCCCCCAGAAACGGTTGGATCGAGGGGGGCAGGATATGATAATCGTGGTTCTTTGCGTGGGCCATTTGTTATTTCCGTCCCTGTTTCAGTTACTTGCGGTTGGCGCCGAAGCCTGGTCCGCCTCGGCCAGGTCATCGGGCAGGTCGATTTCGTGGAACGTGTAGGAAAGGGTGATTTCCTGCACATATTTGGCGTCCCGGTCCTTGACGATATCCGGGTCCACATAGAAGGTCACCGGCATGATCGCGCGCTCGCCCGGTTGCAGGACCTGCTCGGTAAAGCAGAAGCACTCGATCTTTTCGAAATAATATCCGGCCGAAAACGGCGCCACGTTATAGCTGGCCTGGCCGGCAATCACCCGGTCGGTGGGGTTATAGGCCTCATAGAAGGCCAGCCCGGTCTCGCCGATCCTGAGCTCGACCTGGTTCTGCATCGGCTTGAATTCCCACGGCATGTCGCGGTCGCGCGAGGCATCGAACCGGATCTTGATGGTCCGGTCCAGCACCAGGTCCGAGCCGCGCTCGGCCTGCTGGGTGACGCCGCCAAAGCCGGTGACCCGGCAGAACCAGTTGTAAAACGGCACCGAGGCCCAGGCCAGCGCCCCCATTACCAGCACCACGCCAACCATATAGAGCGCGGTTTTCTGGCTGCGATCCATGCTCATTGCCCGGCCTCCCGGGGGGCGGGTTGCTGCACCGAGGGCACGCCGTTTTGCCGGGCCTTGACCACGCTCAGGCCAAATACCAGCGCCGCGAAAACCAAAAGCACCGCCCCCAGCCCGTAATTGCGGCTGGCCCGGCGCCCGTGCAGTTCGTGATCGGGGCGAAAGCTCATGCCCAGCCCCCCCAGCCAAAGGGCGCCAGCATATGCTCGACCATCAGCGCGCCGAACAGCACCAGGATATAGAACAGCGACAGCTTGAACAGGCCGCGCTCGGCCTTGTGGCGGTCGGCCTCGCTATCGGCATCGTCGCGCCTCGCCACCGCCCAGGCCCCGCGCAGGAACAGGGCATTCATCACCACCGCCGCGCTCATGTAAAGCGGCCCGCCCACCGAGGTCAGCCCCAGCGCCACCGAAACCACGGCCAGCACCACGCTATAGCCCAGGATGTGCCAGCGGGTGGCGGTGCGCCCGGCCACTTCCGGCAGCATCGGGATGCCGGCGCGCCCGTAATCGCCCTTGACGAACAGCGACAGCGCCCAGAAATGCGGCGGCGTCCAGGCGAAGGTCAGCGCGAACATCAAAAGGCTTTCCAGCGACACGCCGCCGGTGGCCACCGCCCAGCCCACCATCGGCGGAAACGCCCCGGCGGCGCCGCCAATGACGATATTCTGCGGCGTGCGCGGCTTGAGCCACATGGTATAGACCACCGCGTAAAAGAAGATGGTGAAGGCCAGCAGCCCGGCCGCCACGAAATTGGTGGCCAGCCCCAGCATCACCACCGAAAACACCGAAAGCGTCAGCCCGATCGACAGCGCCTCGCCGCGGGTGACCCGCCCGGCCGGGATCGGCCGGTTGCGGGTGCGCAGCATGCGCGCGTCCAGGTCGGCCTCCCACCACATGTTGAGCGCGCCCGAGGCCCCGCCGGCCACCGCGATGCACAAGACCGCCACCAGCGCCACAAAGGGGTGCACCGCCACCGGCGCCACCACCAGCCCGACCAGCGCGGTGAACACCACCAGCGACATCACCCGCGGCTTGAGCAGCGCGAAATAATCGCCAAAGCCGGCTTCGTTTTCGGCCTCGATGCTGGTTGTCATGTCGCTCATCTGGACCCTTCCCCGAATGGCTGGCAGGCGCCCGGCAGGCGCCCGCCCGGCCTCAGCCTCAGTCGGCCGAGGCCACGGTGGCCGTGCTCGGAACGCCGGCGAATTCCTCGCGCGCGCCCTTCAGCCATTGCTCATATTCGGCCTGGGTCACCGCCTTGACGGTGATCGGCATATAGGCGTGGTCCTTGCCGCACAGCTCGGAACACTGGCCGAAATAGACCCCCTCCTTGCCCTCATCGACCTTGAACCACAGCTGCGCGATGCGGCCTGGCACCGCGTCCTGCTTGACGCCGAAGGCCGGGATGGTCCAGCTGTGGATCACGTCCGCGCCGGTGACATTCATCACCACCACCTTGCCGGTGGGCACCACCACCGCATTGTCCGTTGCCAGCAGAAACTCGTCGCGCGAATAGCCGTACCGCTCCAGCACCTTGACCATGGCATCGTTGAGCACGTAATCGCGGGCGCCGGCCTCGTAATCGGCATCCTCAAGCGTCGCCGGGTGGCCGATCAGGTAGGAATCGAAGCCAAACCCCTCATCCGGGTATTCATAGGACCAGTACCACTGGTTGCCGGTCACCTTGATCACCACGTCGCCCTCGGGGATCACCTGCTGCTTGAACAGCACCGGCAGGCTGAACGAGCCGATGATCACCAGGATAATCACCGGAATCAACGTCCAGGCGATCTCGATGAAGGAATTGTGGGTAAAGCGGCTGGGCTCGGGATTGGCCCGGCGGTTGAACCGGATGATGGCAAAAATGATCAGCGCAAAAACCAGCGCGCAGATCGCGGTGATGATCACCAGGACCAGATAATCAAGCGCCTGGGTGTCGCTGGCAATCGAGGTCGCCGGCGGCTGAAACCCCATCAGGCCGTCTTTCGGCGCGCCCTTGATTTCAAGGCCTTCCTGGGCCATGGCCCAGCCGGTGGAAAGGATGCTGGCGAGGGTTGCGATCGGTGCAACAAGTAGGTGCGATTTCCGCATGAGGTCTTTTCGTCTCCCTGTCCGGGCCGGGGCACGATGCACCCGGTTCCAATTGCGTTCACCACTTTCAAGTGGGAATCCCGTTGTGTCTTGCCAGTGAAAAACCATATTACCGGGCAGGGAACAAGATTTTTTCTTGATCCAGATCAAATTTGTCGCCGCGCCGGGCCATGTGCCCGTGCGGTCGGAAACGAGCCGGAAACACGTCAGAACCGAGGATGCCATGCCCCAGACCAGCCGCTTTCGCCCGTTCGAAACCCACCTGGACCAGGCCCGCGCCCTGAAGCTGCTGCGCGACGCCACCGAGGGCGGCGAGGATGGCGAGCTGTTTCTCGAGCGTCGGCGCTCGGAAATGCTGGTATTCGACGATGGCCGGGTGAAAACCGCCGCCTTCGATGCTGCCGAGGGCTTTGGCCTGCGCGCCGTGCGCGGCGAAACCGCCGGCTATGCCCATTCCACCGAGATCAGCGAGGCCGCCCTGGGCCGGGCCGTGGCCACGGCGCGCATGGCGGTGGGCGATGGCGGCGCGGTGCTGGCCGAGGGGCCGGCGCCCACCAACCGGCGCCTCTATACCGATCGCAACCCGATGGAGGATGCCGAATTCCCGGTCAAGATCGAAACCCTGCGCGAGATCGACGCCTTTCTGCGCGATCTCGATCCGCGCGTGGTCCAGGTCTCGGCCAGCCTGCGCGCCAGCCTGCAGGAGGTGCATATCCTGCGCCCCGATGGCGCCATGGTGTCGGATACCCGGCCGATGGCACAGCTCTATATCTCGGTGATCGTCGAACAGGACGGCCGGCGCGAGACCGGCAGCCATGGCAGCGGCGGCCGGGTCGGCCTGTCCGGGCTGATGGCGCCGGCGCATTGGCAGGCCTCGGCGCGCGAGGCGCTGCGCATCGCCAGGGTCAACCTCGAGGCAGTGCCGGCGCCTGCCGGGCAGATGGATGTGGTGGTGGGGGCCGGCTGGCCCGGCGTGCTGCTGCACGAGGCGGTGGGCCACGGGCTCGAGGGCGATTTCAACCGCAAGGCCACCTCGGCCTTTACCGGCCTGATCGGTCAGCAGGTCGCGGCCAGGGGCGTGACCGTGATCGACGACGGCACCCTGCCCGACCGGCGCGGCTCGATCTCGGTGGATGACGAGGGCACCCCCAGCCGGCGCAACGTGCTGATCGAGGACGGGGTGCTGGTGGGCTATCTGCAGGACCGACAGAATGCCCGGCTGATGGGGGTCGCCCCCACCGGCAACGGCCGCCGGCAGAGCTTTGCCCACGCCCCCATACCGCGCATGACCAATACCTTCATGCAGGCCGGCAACGCCACCCGGGACGAGGTTCTGGCCGAGCTCAGGGACGGCATCTATGCGGTCGGTTTCTCCGGCGGCCAGGTCGATATCACCAATGGCAAGTTCGTGTTCTCCTGCACCGAGGCCTATCGCGTAAAAAACGGCAAGATCGGTGCGCCGGTGGTCGGCGCCACCCTGATCGGCGACGGCCCCGGCGCCATGAAACAGGTGCGCGCGATCGCCAATGACATGGAAATGGACCCCGGCATCGGCTCCTGCGGCAAGGCCGGGCAAAGCGTGCCGGTGGGGGTGGGCCAGCCGACCCTGCTCATTGGCGGGCTGACCGTGGGGGGCGCCGGTTAACGCCGGGGCGCGCCCGCCGGAAAGGGCTATATAAAGGGCTATATGATGACGCACCTCCCGGCTTTCGCCTGTCGCCTGCTCGGCGTGGCCGGATCTGCGCTGATCCTGCAGTTCTTTTCGGAATACTACTTCCTCAACGAAGGCCCCGCGACCGCGCTTGCCGACGGCAGCGCCACCGCGTCCGGGCTCCTGATCTTTGCCCTGACCTATGGGCTTTTCGCTTACCTTTTCCTGATCGTCCTCGATCATTTCCGGGTGTCGGGCCTGGCTGGCCTGTTTCTGGCCGGCGCCATGTTCGGCTGGGCGACCGAGGCGCTGGTGGTGCCAGTGGTCTATGAGGGCCCGCCGATCAGCTTCTTTTTCCCCTCGGTGGGCTGGCACGCCCTGATCGACGTGCTGGCGGGGTGGTATTTTCTGCGCCTGGCCATGCGGCGCCTGCCCTTTTGGGGATTGGCCAGCCTGTTTTGCCTGATCGGCGCCGGCTGGGGCCTGTGGGCGACCTGGACCTGGGAAAGCACCGCCCCGGCGCCCCAGGCCTTCTCACTTGCGCAGTTTCAGCGCATTGCCGTGATTTCTTCGGCCGGCTGGCTGTTGGGGACGGTGCTGGCGGATCTGGGCCTGGCGCGGGAATTTCGGGCGTCGCGGCTTGAAAAAGCAACGGTGGCCTTGCTCTGCCTGGGCCTGTTCATTGCCA
>CAZPDV010000104.1:0-7139 GCA_964585355.1 uncultured Aliiroseovarius sp. | reverse complement strand
TGGAAATCATGATCGCCCGCCAGATGGCCTATTTCGCGGCATGGGAAAAGGACCACGACCAGCGTTGCGACCTAGAGGCCGGCATGGCAAAATTGCTGGGCGCGCGGGTGGCCTGGGCGGCGGCGGACAACGCGTTGCAGATCCACGGCGGCAACGGCTTTGCGCTGGAATACCAGATCAGCCGCATCCTGTGCGATGCCCGCATCCTCAACATTTTCGAGGGCGCGGCCGAGATCCAGGCCCAGGTCATCGCCCGCCGGCTGCTTGCCTGACCCCGATCCCTCCTTGCGGCAAGGGCGCCCCGCCGCTCAGTGCCGGAAATGCCGCATCCCGGTAAACACCATGGCCAGCCCGGCCTCGTCAGCGGCGGCGATCACCTCGTCATCGCGCATGCTGCCGCCCGGTTGAATAACCGAGGTCGCGCCCGCCGCCGCGGCCTCCAGCAGCCCGTCGGCAAAGGGAAAGAACGCGTCCGAGGCCACTGCCGCCCCCTTGGCCGGGCTTTCGGAAAGACCCAGGGCGCGCGCCATGCGCTCGGCCTTGGTGGCGGCGATCAGGGCCGAATCGACCCGGCTCATCTGACCCGCGCCGACGCCAACGGTCTGTCCGTCCCTGGCATAGACGATGGCGTTCGATTTCACATGCCGCGCCACCTTCCAGGCGAACAGCAGGTCGCGCATCTGTGCCTCGGTGGGGGCGATTTTCGTGACCACCTTGAGCTCGCCCGCCGTCACATGCCCCACATCCTTGTCCTGCACCAGCATGCCGCCGGCCACCTGCCGATAGCTCAGCATCGGCGCGCGCGGGTCCGGCAGGCCGCCGGTTTCCAACAGGCGCAGGTTCTTTTTCGCGGCGAAAACCGCGCGCGCCGCCTCGCTCACCTCCGGCGCGATCACCACTTCGGTGAACACCTCGACGATCCGGCGCGCGGTCTCTTCGTCCAGGGGCTGGTTCAGCGCCACGATGCCGCCAAAGGCCGAGGTCCGGTCGCAGTCGAACGCCTTGGTATAGGCCTCGGCCAGGGTGGCGCCCAGCCCCACGCCCGAGGGGTTGGCATGTTTCACCACCACGCAGGCGGGGCCATCGGCCGGGTCGAACTCGGCCACCAGTTCAAAGGCCGCATCGGTATCGTTGATATTGTTGTAGCTCAGCGCCTTGCCCTGCAACTGGCGCGCGGTGGCAACACCGGGCCGGGCCGAGCCATCGCCATAGAACGCCGCCCGTTGATGCGGGTTCTCGCCATAGCGCAGCGGCGCGATCAGCTTGCCGGCAAAGGCGCGGCGCCGGGGCGTCTCAACCCCGATCGCCTCGGCCATCCAGCCGCTGACCGCCGCGTCATAGGCGGCGGTGCGGGCCAGCGCGATCTGGGCCCGGCGCTTGCGGAACCTCTCGCAAACCGCGCCGTCATGCTGGTCCATGTCGCCCAGCAGCTTGTCGTAATCCTCGACATCGACGATGGTGGTCACATGGGCGTGGTTCTTGGCCGCCGCCCGGATCATCGCCGGGCCGCCAATGTCGATATTCTCGATGCAGGTATCATAATCGGCGCCGGCGGCCACGGTTGCCTCGAATGGATAGAGATTGACCACCAGCAGGTCGATCGGGGCGATGCCGTGGGCCTGCATCGCCGCCAGGTGGTCGGGGTTGTCGCGCAGCGCCAGCAGGCCGCCATGCACCGCCGGATGCAGGGTCTTTACCCGCCCGTCCATCATTTCGGGAAAGCCGGTGATCTCGGCCACATCCACCACCGGCACCCCGGCTTCGCGCAGCGCCACCGCCGTGCCGCCGGTCGAGAGGATCTCGACCCCGCGCGCCTGCAGGGCACGGCCCAGTTCGGCCAGGCCGGTCTTGTCGGAAACCGACAGCAGCGCGCGGCGGATCCTGATGTGATTGGGGGAGGTATCGGACATGGGGCAGCTCCTTGGCAGCTCAGAGTGGCAGCGCCGCCAGCCCGTCTGTCTCAAGGTCGCGGATCGCCGTGGGCGTATCCTGTGCCTTGGCCAGCGACCAGCGGATACGGGTCGCATAATCCAAAGCGGCGCCGCTGAGAACCACCTGTTTTGCCGCACGCGGCTTCAAACGGTTCTTTTCCAGGTAAACGCTGGGTTCGATCGCCAGGCTGGCCAGGCCTTCATAGCGGAAAATCCAGATCTCGCCGCTCTTGAGCGCCAGCGACACGGCGGTGCCGCCCAGGTCAAGCGCCGCATCCACATCCGGGTGCAGGTGAAAATGCACCACGAACGGAATGCCCTGCAGCTTGCTGCGGTCCAGCGCCCGGTCAAAGCGCTTCTGGTCGCCCTCGCTGATCGCCGCCAGGGTATCCTCGCCGCTCAAGCGACGCCCGTCATGGGAAAGGTCAAGCCGGCGGATATGGGTCAGCCCGTGGCTGGGGCGATAGCCGTCATGGCTGCCCACCAGCCCGGTCTCGCGCTCTTCGGCCAGCTTTTGCAGGCGCACGTCGTGCGGGGTTTCCACCAGAAGCGCCCGCCGCCGGCCCGCCACCCTTTGCGCGGGGCCCAGCCGCGAGGAACTGAGCCCATCGAGGCACAGCACCGAATGCAGCGGCGTGGCCCGGCCGGCGCGGCGCCATTCATCGCCGAAATAGGCGCCCGAGCCGCAATTGACGATCAGCGGCCGGCGCCCCGAAGTCAGCTCGATCGCCAGGGTCGAGGCATGGGCATTGGCGCTGGCCAACCCGGTGGGCGGGCGCGACGCATCCATGATGATATTGGTGCGGCCGGCCGAAAGCCGGGCATATCCCATGGCCAGCCCCACCTGCGCCGCCGGGCGCACCCCCGAAGCCGCCAGCGCATGGTCCAGCCGGCCTTCGATCCCGCGCCCGCCGCCATGAAACCGCGCCAGCCCCCCGTCGGAATGGCGCAGGGCGCGCAGGGTCGGGGCGATCCGCTCGATCGCCGCCAGGTGTTCGCCCCGGGCCCGCCAGCCGGCCTCGGAAAGCGCCGAGGCCGCCCAGGTCAGCAGGGTAAAGACCTCGAGCAATTCCTCGGGGTTGCGGGTGGGGATGCCGCCCTCGGCGTCGATCTGGTCAACGCATTCGCGCGCCAGCGCCTTCATGGCCGGCTCCACATGCTCTTCCATCCCGGCCAGGGCAAGGCCCGCATAGATCAGCCCGGTCAGCGCCTCGAAACGCGGCAGGCCGGGGCTGGCGGCGTGCCACCGGTGCGACAGAAAGATGGTCTGTTGCGCCAGCGACCGATAGAAGGCAAGGGTCGCGTCCGCCTCTTGCCCGTTGAGCAGAAACAGCGCGTGGTTGATCCACCGGATCAGCCGCCGCCCGGTCAGGTCCGGGGTCCAGCCCGGCCCCCGCCCCTCGCCATACCGCGCGATCCACTCATACAGCCATTTCTGCGCCGTCAGCCGCGCCTCGCGGTCGCCCAGCGCGGCCAGGTCATCCAGCCAGGTAAAGCCGTTGATCTCGGCCAGAAAGGCGTCGGTGGGGGCGTCCACCTCCCACAAGGAGGTGCCGGGCGCATTGATCAGGTGCCCGGCAAACAGCATGTTGCCCGCCACCAATTGCCGCCCGCGCGCGAACGAGCCGATGGTGCGCGGCTCGGGTTGCGAGACAAAGCCGGTCGCCGGACGCGCCCGGGCCGCCCGGCGCGCATGCCACCAGTTGAGCAAACGCGCTTTTCTTGAGGTCCAGGTCTCGCTTCTTGGCACGGGGGTAGCCTCGCTCGGGTCTTTCGGGCCTTGGGGCCGCTTTTGGCCCAGCATATCGCGGCGGACCCGGCCTGTCATGGGCAAACCGCGCGCCGGGCGCGGCGGCGGGGGCGGCTGGCCGGTTGGCGCTCAGAAGTCGCTGACGATGCCGTTTTTCTCCCAATCGCCATAACGCGCGGGCTCGGGCCCCTTGCGGCCGCCCAGCTCTTTCGGAAGCGCGCGGGCCTCGGCTTTGGCCGCGCGGCGCCGGGCTTCGGCCTCGGCCAGGGCGCGGCGGGCGGCGGCGGGCAGATCCTTGTGCGAATCGGGGCGGGAATCAGAGCCGGAATCGGGCATGGCGCGGTCCTTGTGGTCACTTCCCCCGTCATATAGACCCGCGCGCAGGTTTGGCAAAGGGGGCCGGGCATGGAAAGACAGGCGAAGGCGCCGCGCCTGGTGGCGCTGGAACTGATCGGCGACGTGACCGGGGCGGGGCGGCTGTTGTCCGAGGTGCTGGCCCGGCGCACCGCCGGCCTTGCCCCGGCCGACAAGGCGCGGGCGCAGCGGCTGGCGCTGACCACGCTGCGGGTGATGGACCGGGCCGACCGCATGCTGGGGCCGCATCTGCGCAAACGACCGCCCGAGCGGGTGCTGAACCTGCTGCGGCTGGGCGTGGCCGAGATCTGCGAACAGCGCGAGGCGCCGCACGGGGTGGTCAATGCGGCGGTGAGCATGGCCCGGGCCGACCGGCGCAACAGCCGCCTGGCCGGGCTGGTCAATGCGGTGCTGCGCAAGGTGGCAGACGAGCGGGACAAATGGCACGACCTGCCGGTGCCGCGCCTGCCGAAATGGCTGCGCAAGCCGCTGCTGGCGGATTACGGCAAACCGGCGGTTGCGGCGATGGAAGCCGCCCATTACGCCGGCGCGCCCCTGGATCTGAGCCCGCGCGACGATGCCGGCGCGGTGGCGCAAGCGACCGGCGGAGAGGTGCTGCCCACCGGCTCGGTCCGGGTGAGGAACCGGGGCCAGGTCTCGACCCTGCCCGGCTTTGCCGAGGGCGCCTGGTGGGTGCAGGATGCCGCCGCCGCCCTGCCCGCCCGCCTGTTGGCACCGGGGCCGGGGATGCGGGTGCTGGACCTGTGCGCGGCACCGGGCGGCAAGACCCTGCAAATGGCCGCAACCGGGGCAGAGGTCACGGCGCTGGACCTGTCCGAAACACGCATGGGGCGCCTGCGCGAGAACCTGGCGCGCTGCCGGCTTTCGGCCGAGCTCGTGGTGGCCGATGCCCTGGACTATGACGCGCCCGCCTTTGACGCGGTGCTGCTCGACGCGCCCTGCAGCGCCACCGGCACCATCCGCCGCCACCCGGACCTGCCCCACGCCAAGGATGGCAGCGATTTTCCCGGCCTGTTCGCCTTGCAGGCCGCGCTGATCGACCGGGCGCTGGCGCTGCTCAAGCCCGGCGGGCGGCTGGTCTATTGCACCTGCTCGCTGCTGATCGACGAGGGCGAGGAGCAGATCCGCGACGCGATCGGCCGCCACCCCGGCCTGACCACAGACCGCGCGGCGCTGGCCCTGCCCGGCATTGATACCGCCTGGATCACCGAGGAGGGCGGGCTGCGCCTGCGGCCCGATTACTGGCCCGAAAGCGGCGGCATGGACGGGTTTTACATGGCGCTGATGGTCAAACCGTGAGGCCGTCTTTTTCCAGCCGCGCCTCGACCAACCCGACGATATCGGACATGATGGTGTTAAGCGCGTAATCCTTCGGCGTATAGATGCGCGCCACCCCCATCTGGCGCAGGGTCCGGGCGTCGGCCTCGGGGATGATGCCGCCGACCACCACCGGCACCTCGAGCCCCGCTTCGCGCAGACGCTCCATCACCTCGCCCACCAGCGGCAGGTGCGAGCCCGACAGGATCGACAGGCCCAGCACGTCAGCGCCGGCGCGGGCTTCCTCGACCAGTTCGGCCGGGGTCAGGCGGATGCCGTCATAGGTGATGTCCATGCCCACATCGCGGGCCCGCGCCGCGATCTGCTCGGCACCGTTGGAATGGCCGTCGAGCCCCGGCTTGCCCATGACAAGACGTAGCCGGTGGCCAAGCCGGTCCGACACGCGATCGACCTGGGCGCGGATCTGGTCGAGCCCCTCGGTGCGGTTCGAGGGGCTTTTGCCGACCCCGGTGGGGGCGCGGTATTCGCCAAAGACCGCGCGCATCACCCCGGCCCATTCGCCGGTGGTGACCCCGGCCCTGGCAGCGGCAATCGAGGGCGGCATGATATTGGCGCCCGTGCGCGCCGCCTCGCGCAGATCGGCAAGCGCCTGCGCCACGGCGGCATCGTCGCGCGCCGCGCGCCACGCCTGCAGGCGGCGCACCTGCTCGGCCTCGGCGGCCGGATCGACCTGCAGGATCGCGGCCTCGCCCCTGGCCAGCGGGCTTTCGGCGCTTTCGGTCCAGCGGTTGACACCCACCACCACGGTTTCGCCCGCCTCGATCCGGGCAATGCGGGCGGCGTTCGATTCCACCAGCCGGGTTTTCATGTAGCCGATCGCCCCCACGGCGCCGCCCATGGCCTCGATCTGGGCCAGCTCGGCGCGCGCACCTTGCTTGAGCTCGGCCACCTTGGCCTCGACCACAGGGTTGCCATCAAACAGGTCGCCATATTCCAGCAGGTCGGTCTCGTGCGCCATGATCTGCTGCATGCGCATGGACCATTGCTGATCCCACGGGCGCGGCAGGCCCAGGGCCTCGTTCCAGGCCGGAACCTGCACCGCGCGGGCGCGGGCATTTTTGGAAAGCGTCACCGCCAGCATCTCGATCAGGATGCGATAGACGTTGTTTTCCGGCTGCTGTTCGGTGAGACCCAGCGAATTGACCTGCACCCCATAGCGAAAGCGGCGAAAGCGCGGGTTTTCAATGCCATAGCGGTCGCGGGTAAGCTCGTCCCACAGCTCGGTGAAGGCGCGCATCTTGCACATTTCGGTGACGAAGCGGATGCCGGCATTGACGAAAAAGGAGATGCGCCCGACCATGGCCGGGAAGTCCTCGGCCGGCACCTTTTCGCGCAGGTCATCAAGCACCGCGGTGGCGGTGGCAAGGGCGAAGGCAAGCTCCTCCTCCGGGGTGGCGCCGGCCTCTTGCAGGTGATAGGAACACACGTTCATCGGGTTCCATTTCGGCAGGTTTTCGCGGGTCCAGGCGGCCACGTCGGTGAGCAGGCGCAGGCTGGGCTCGGGCGGGCAGATATAGGTGCCGCGCGAGAGGTATTCCTTGATGATGTCGTTTTGCACCGTGCCCTGAAGCGCCGAAATATCGGCGCCCTGCTCCTGGGCCAGCGCCACATAAAGCGCCAGCAGCCACGGCGCGGTGGCGTTGATGGTCATCGAGGTGTTCATCTGCTCAAGCGGGATCTGGTCGAACAGGGTGCGCATGTCGCCCAGATGGCAGATCGGCACGCCGACCTTGCCGACCTCGCCA
>CAZPDV010000103.1:0-7153 GCA_964585355.1 uncultured Aliiroseovarius sp. | reverse complement strand
CATGCTTTATCGTCCGCGAGGCAAGAAAGGCACCGGGCATGTCATATTCCACCACCGATCCAACCTGGAAGGCGCTGCGGCCCTTTTCCATCGACCCGGCCCATCTTGAGGCCAACCGGGTGATTGCCGCGACCCGCGACGATCCTGCCTATGCCGCCTTTGACGTGCTGCGCACCCGCATCCTGCAACCCATGCGGGAGAATGGCTGGCGGCGGGTGGCGATCACCTCGCCCAGCCCGGATTGCGGCAAGACCTTCACCGCCGCCAACCTGGCGATCGCGCTGAGCCATTACGATGCCCTGCGCATCGCGCTGATGGATATGGACATGCGCAAATCCTCGCTGCACCACGTTTTCGGCGTGCGCGACCCCGGCTCGATGGGCGATTATCTGCGCGGGCTGGTGCCGACCGAGGTGCATTTCCGCGCGCCGGCGCGCAATCGCCTGCATATCGGTCAGAACCTGGCCGTGGCCTTCAATGGCAAACGCGAGGATTTTGCCTCGGAGCTGATGCAGGATCCGCTGACCGAAGAAGTGCTGGAGCAGATGGAAGAGGATCTTGCCCCCGACATCGTGCTGTTCGACATGCCGCCGGTGCTGACCAATGACGACGTGATCGCCTTTGCCCCGCAATATGACGCGGTGCTGGTGGTGGCGGCGGGGGGGCAGACCCGGGCCAGCGAGCTCAAGCAGGTCTCGCGCCATCTGGGCGAGGACAAGCCGTTGCTTGGCGTGGTGCTGAACAAGGCCGAGGGCTCGACCCTGAACTATTCCTATTACTGATCCTATTCGGCCGGGGCCTGCGGCGGGCGGCCGGTGCCTGTGCGGGCGCCCCAGCCATTGACCATGGCCGCCACGCGGCCCGCCAGCGCCCAGATTACCGCCGCCGCGGCGGCCAGGGCGAGGCCGATCCAGGCCCATTTCCCACGCCAGCGCGACGCGCGCCCGCCGCTTTCGATCACCGGGATCGCCACGATCGGGGCGATGCCCAGCTCGCGCTCCATCTGGGCGGCGGTGCGGATGGCCGGGTTCAGCATTTCCAGCAGGATCGCCAGGGCGGCCCCGGCCAGGAAAAACAGCGCCGTGCCGGCCAGCGCGATTTTCTTGCGGCTGGGCGAAACCGGGTATTCCGGCACCAGGGCGCGCTCCAGCACCTCGAAGCGTTCGCTCACCTGATTGGCCTCCAGCGCCTGCTCCATCTCGGCATCGGCGCGCCGCCGGGTGATGGCGCCAAGCTGTTCCTGCAACTGCGTCAGTTCACGGGTCAGGCGGGCATATTCGCGCTCGACCTCAGGCGCGGTGGCCAGCGCCGCCTCGATGTCGGCAATGCGCCCCTTGACCAGGTCGCGCTGCACCTCAAGGTCTTCGATCTGGCGCGTCAGCACGTCTTCGCGCACCCGCCCGGCATTGGCCTTGAGCCCGATCAGCTGGCGCTCGATCTCAAGCTCGGTATTGTTCAGGGTCGCCAGCTGGGTGCGCAGGGCGCTGATCCCGTCCGGCATGACCTGTGCGTTCTGTTGCTTGAAGTCGGCGATTTCGGCCTCAAGCGCGCTGATCTTGGCCTCGACCCGCGCTGCTTCCTTTTCAAAAAAGCTCAGGGCCTGATGCGCCTGTGCCTGCCGGCGCTCTTCGCTTTGGCGCACGATCAGGTCAAGAAAGGTATTGGCGACCCGCGCCGCTGCCTCGGGGTCGCCCAGGCGCACGGTGATTGTCAGGCCCGAGGGCACCGCATCTGGCCGCCAGGCATCGGCCGGGTCGAGGATCTGCTCGATGGTGACGGCCTTGCGCAGGGCATCGACCTTCTTGCTGTCGCTCATCGGGGTGTCGGCAAACAGGCCAAGCGCGTCGATCACGTCCAGAAGCGACTGGCGCGCCATCAATTGCTGCTTGATCAGGTTCAGCCGGTACTTGGCGCGGTTGCCGGTGGACTGGCCAGAGGTGCTGTTGGCCAGGTCGGAAAGCTCGATCTGGATGGTGGCGCTGGCCTCGTAACTGCGCGGCAGGCTGGTGGCGTAAACCAGCGACAGCGCCGCGCCGATCAGGGTGATGCCAAGAATCAGGACAAAGCGGCGACGCAAGACGCCCAGTATGTCATCCAGGCTGTTGAACTGGCCCATCGGGTAACCCTCGGTTTCATGGCAGGCACGCGCGATGCGGCCGCCGACATACCCCCGCCCAGAAGTTGCCTTGAACCTGCCTCAATCTAGGGCCGTTGCAGTGGTTTAGCCAGAATTTTCCGTGAATTTTCAGGAAACAAACTATTTCCAAAGCGACGGTGCCGGCGGGGGCCCCCTTGTTCATGAGCCCGTCCCAGCGCATGTCCGGGCTGCTTGCGCGCGCGCCCCGGGCAAAGCAGGTGTGATTTGACCCTAGATCACCATGGCGCTCAGGATCAGGCCGTGGTGGAGTTGCACCTGCCCCGGCAGGCTGTGCCCGGCGCTGAACGGCGGCGCGGCGGTCTGGAAAACGGCGCTGAAATGGCCTTTTTGTCGGTCGAGGGTCACTTCCAGATCGTGAAATTCCAGCAGCCGGGCGGTCAGCACATATTGCGCCTTGTAGCTGCATTCCTTGATGGAAAACAGGCACTTGGCAAGGGTGCCGCGGTCGTTTTCGGGCTGCTCATGCAGCCATTTCTGCTCGGCTTCGGTCAGGATCGCCGGCCATAGCGCCTTCTCCAGCGGGGTTTCCGGTTCGATATCCAGCCCCAGCGCCCGGATCGGCGGAGACAGCGCCACCGCCGCCATGGCAAGCCCGCCGGCATGGCTGATCGAGCCGGTGATCCCCAGTGGCCAGCGCGGCGCCCGGTCCGGCCCCATGGGGATCGGGCGTGGCGGCGCCCCCAGCCCGGCCATGGCGCGGCGCGCGGCCTGGCGTCCGGCGGCAAATTCGGCCTGTCGGGCCGGCACTGCCTGGCGGATCGCCGCGCGCTCGGCCGGGGCAAGGTCGGCACCGGGCGCGCCGATGGCCTGCGCCGCCACCGCCACGTCGCTGCCCATCATCAGGCGCAGCGCCCTTGCCAGCGCGTCGGCGGGCGCGGGGGTCATCCGCGGCGGCGTCCGGCCCGCATGGCGCGGCGTTTGGCCATGGCCTCGGCGCGGGCATTGGCGCGGGTTTCGGGCTCGCCGGCCGGTTCGGGCGGCTGCCCACTTCCCGCCACCCGCTCGGCAATCGCCTTGAGGGTGGGAAAGCGGAAGATGTCGGTGATGCTCAGGCTCTCGGCGCCCAGCGCCGCCCTGATCTCGCGATGCGCCTGCACCGCCAGCAGGGAATGCCCGCCGAGATCGAAGAAATTGTCGTCCGGGCCGATGCGCGCCACCCCGAGGATGCGCGACCAGATCGCGGCAATCGCCGCCTGGGTGTCGTTGCCGGGCGCCTCGGGCGTCGGCAGGGGCGCGGTGGCCGCAATATCGGCCGGTGCCGGCAGGGCGGCGCGGTCGATCTTGTTGTTGGGGGTGAGCGGCATGGCCTCCAGGGCCACGATATGCGCGGGGATCATGTAGCCCGGCAGGTCGCGCGCCAGGGCCTCGCGCAAGGCGCGCTCATCGGGGCGGGCGCCGGTGACATAGGCCACCAGCCGGGCATCCCCCGCCCGATCCTCGCGCAGCAGCACGACCACCTGCGCGCCGGGGGGCAGAAGGGCGGCAAGGCGGGCCTCGATCTCGCCCAGCTCGATCCGGTAGCCGCGCAGTTTCACCTGCCCGTCGGCGCGCCCCAGGAAATCGAGCCGCCCGTCCAGCCGCCGACGCACCAGGTCGCCGGTGCGGTACATGCGCCCATGGCCGGCAAAGGGGTCGGGGCGGAAGGCGGCTTCGGTCAGCGCGTCGCGGCCGAAATAGCCGCGCGTCACCCCGGCGCCGCCGATCCAGAGCTCGCCGGCAGCGCCGATCGGCACCGGCGCGCCCTCCGGGTCGAGCACATAGAGCGCGGTATTGGCGATCGGCCGGCCGATATTGACCACGCCGTCGCAGGGCAGGGCGGGCTCGGTCGCCGACCAGATCGTGGTTTCGGTCGGCCCGTACATGTTGGTGATCCGGGCATCGGTGGCGCGGTTCAGTTCCCGCACCAGCCCGCCGGGCAGGGCCTCGCCGCCGATGAAAAGGTGCCCGACCTGGCCCAACGCGCCGCGCGCGGCGTCATCCAGCGCGATCATCCGCGCCATGGAGGGGGTCATCTGCATGTGGCTGACATGGTGGCGACGGATCTGGGCGGCGAGCGAGAAATCGTCCTCGGCCAGCGCGACCGCCTGATTGGCGCGCGCCACCACCTCGGCCAGCGGCCGCAGCCCGGCCAGCACCTTCTCGGGCGCAATGCCATAGTCGATGAGGCAGGCCACCTCGTCCACGCCGATGCGCTTGAGCTGTTCGACCCGCGCCAGCGCATCCTCGACCGTGCCGAACAGGCCGCTTTCCTCGAAATACCGCAGGAAGGCGAAGTCGAGGATTGCTTCCAGCTCTTCCTCGGACAGCGCGTCGAGGTTCAGTTCAAAGGCGTTCGACACCCCCTTGGGCCGCTTGAAGGCGGGGAAAACCCAGGCGAACTGCTTGATCAGCCCGGCGGCCGAGCGCAGATAGTCCTTCATCGGGCCGCGCGCTTCCTCGCGGGCCTGGTCGCGGGTTTCGGCCAGGTAGGTGTGCAGCATCAGGGTCACGGTGAAGTCGGCCGGGTCATGGCCGGCCTTGCGCAGGGCGTCGTGATAGATCTCGATCTTGCCGCCCACTTCCTCGATCGACTGGCCCAGCAGGTGGGTCAGCACATTGGCGCCGATCTCGCCGGCTTCGCGCCAGGTGTCGGGATTGCCGGCGGTGGTGACCCAGATCGGGACCTCGGGCGATACCGGTCGGGGCTGGGTGACAACCGGGTGCATGCTGCCGTCGCCCATGGGAAATTCCACCGCTTCGCCGCGCCACAGCTTGCGGATGGTCTCGATCGCCTCGAACATGGCAGGCTTGTTGGCCGGCGGCGTGTTCTGCGGGCGCAGCACGAAGTCATGCGGCTGCCAGCCGGCGGCAATGCCCAGCCCGGTCTTGCCGTTGGTCAGGTTGTCGATCACCGCCCATTCCTCGGCGATCCGGGCCGGGTGGTGCAGGGGCGCCACGCAGGAACCCGAGCGCACGGCGATGTTGCTGGTCACCGCCGCCACCGCCGCCCCGGTCACCGCCGGGTTGGGATAGGGGCCGCCAAAGGCGTGGAAGTGGCGCTCGGGGGTCCAGATCGCCTTGAAGCCATGGGCATCGGCAAAGCGGGCGCCATCGAGCAGCATCTGGTACTTCTTCGGCCCCGGCCCGTCATCGTTGCCCCAGTAGAAGATCGAGAAATCCATCTGCCGGTCGCTGTGGCCGATCCCGCCGGGGCGGGACAGCGCCACGCGCTCTTCGTCGCCGGCCACCACCAGCCTGAAGCCACGCGCCAGCGTCCAGAACAGTTCCAGCACCGAGATGTCGAAGCTGATCGAGGTCACCGCCAGCCAGGTGCCGGGGCTGGCCGGGTCCGGCTGGATCACCGCGTCCATGCCGGCAAGGAAATTGGCCACGTTGCGGTGCTCGACCATCACCCCCTTCGGGGTGCCGGTGGAGCCTGACGTATAGATCACATAGGCAAGGTTTTCGCCGGAAACGCCGCTGTCGGGGTTGCTGTCAGGGGCTTGGGCAAGGCGCGGATCGGTGTCCAGTTCCAGCCGCGCCGCGCCGCTGTCAGGCAGGGTGCCGGCAAGGGCGGCCTCGCTGACGATCACCTGGGCGCCGCTGTCGCTCAGGTAATGGGCCAGGCGCTCGGGCGGAAAGGCCGGGTCCAGCGGCACATAGGCGCCGCCTGCCTTGAGAATGGCCAGCGCCCCCACCAGCAGGTCGATCCCGCGGCTCACATGCAGCGCCACCGGGCGGTCCGGCCCCACCCCCATGGATGCAAGCACATGGGCGGCACGATTGGCGCGGGCGTTGAGCGCGCCATAGCTGATTTCCCGGTCCTCGAACACCACCGCCACCGCCTCGGGGCTGCGCGCGGCCTGGGCCTCGAAAGCGGCATGGATCGTGGCCGGGCCTTCGAGCGGCCGGGCGGTATCGTTGAAGCCCTTGAGAACCTGCGCGCGCTCGGCCTCCGGCAGCCAGGGGATGCGGGCCAGCGGCCGGGCAGGGTCGCGCGCCAGTTCGGTCAGGAACAGCGCCAGCCGGGCGGCGATCAGGTCAAGATAGCCCGGGTCGATCCGGCCGCTATCGGCGCGGATTTCCACCCCGTCCCGGCTCAGCGCCAGGGTCAGCGCGGTGCCGGGGACCAGCCCGGCAAGGTCCGGGGTCAGGCCGATCTCGGGCACCCGCAGGGCGGTGATCTCGGGCGCGCGGGCGGCCAGGTCGCAGGCAAGGCCGGCATGCGCCCGCGCCTCGGCCAGGGCGGTCAGGAACCGGGCCTCGGCGGCGGGAAAATCGCCGGCGCTGGCGTCAAGCCGCAGCGGCACCCAGCCGCAGGCATAGCCGGGCCGGGCCAGCGCCGCCAGCGCGGTATCGGCGAAGGCAAGATCGGTGCGCTCGGCCTCGGCCAGCAAGGCGGCAAAGCCCGCCAGCGCCGCCAGCGGCGCCCCCAGCCCGCCCGGCAGGTCGAGCCTGCGGGTCTCGACCGGACCCGCGCCCGGCTCGGCCAGCGCCAGTTTCGCCGGCTGCATCCGGGCAAGCCGCCGCCGCCAGAAGCCGTCATGCGGGGCGAGCGTGGCGGCCAGCGCGTCAAGTTCGGCGCGTTCCGCCGGCGTGGGCGCGGGCAGCACCTCGCCGGTCTGGACGAAATCAACCACATCGACCGGGGTGCCATCCGCCTGCCTGAGCCCCGACAGAAGCAGCGCCCCGTCGCCGGTCGCCACCAGGATCCGGTCGGCGCGAATGTCCAGCACCGTGCCGGGGGCGGCAGGCGCGTGGCCCGGCTCGACCTCGGCCCGGGTGACCAGGTAAACCGTGCCGCCGGCGTCGAATTTCGTCAGCGTCAGCGGGTTCCAGTAGCCGCCGTGATCCAGCGCCCGCACCTGGCGCGCCAGGGTTTCGGCCGGGGCGGTGAAGTCCAGCCGGCCAAAGGCGGCCGGGCGTGCGTCGCGGGCAAAATAGCTGCGCCCGGACAGGTTCTGCGCCACCCGGGGCAGATCGCCCTGAAACACCCCGTCCAGCACCCGCCCGAAG
>CAZPDV010000102.1:0-7196 GCA_964585355.1 uncultured Aliiroseovarius sp. | reverse complement strand
CCTGCACCATCTCCTGGCTCGCCACCATTTCGCTGACCACCAGCCCGGCGCCGAAGGACAGCACCAGTTGGCGAAACGGCAGGTCGCTGATGCCGGCCATGGGGGCCAGGAGCACCGGCGGGTCAAGGGGGATATGTCCGATCGTGAGCATGAGTGCCTGTTTTCCGAGCGCCGCATATCTGGCATGTCGCGGCCAGAATGCCCATTGCGCCACGACTTTCAACCGGCGAAAGGTCGCAAATGCCGCCTTTTTGGGCGGTCTGTGCGGGCTACTGCATATTTTTTGCGCATATATCGCATATCTCTTGCCGCCGGCTGCGCCAAATTCCATTGTCCTGCCCCGACACCGCGCGTAAACAGGGCGCATGAAAACCATGGCCCTTATCGTTGCCGCAGGCCGCGGCAGCCGCGCCGGCGGCGATGTGCCCAAGCAATGGCAGATGCTGGCCGGGCGTCCGGTGCTGGAGCACACCCTGGCGATCTTCAGGGCGCATCCGGCGATTGACGGCATCGTGCTGGTCCTGCACCCGGAGGATTTCCCCCGGGCCGCACAGCTGGACGGGCTGCGGCTGGTGCCCGGCGGCGCCACCCGTGCCGAAAGCGTGCGCGCCGGGCTCGAGGCCATGGCCGAGGCGCCGCCGGAGCTGGTGCTGATCCACGACGTGGCGCGGCCGCTCCTGCCTGCCGCGGTTATCGACCGGGTAATCGCCGCCCTT
Source organism: uncultured Aliiroseovarius sp. (assembly GCA_964585355.1). Lineage (GTDB taxonomy): Bacteria > Pseudomonadota > Alphaproteobacteria > Rhodobacterales > Rhodobacteraceae > JAAEUB01. Next base: position 6,480 of record CAZPDV010000102.1, on the reverse strand, counting down.
GCCAGCCATCCCGGCGCCGCCCCGGCCCTGCCGATGACCGATGCACTGTGGCGGGGGCAAGAGGGCCGGGTTGCCGGCACCCGGGACCGGACCGGGCTGTACCGGGCACAGACGCCGCAGGGCTTTCGTTTCGACCACATCCTGGCCGCCCACCGGGCGCATCCGGGCGGGGCCGCCGACGATGTGGAGGTGGCGCGCGCCGCCGGGCTGGAGGTGGCCATTGTCGAGGGCGATCCGGCCAACCTGAAGATCACCCATCCGGGCGATTTTGCCCGGGCCGAAAAGCTGTTGGAGAAAGACATGCAGATCCGTACCGGGCTGGGCCATGACGTGCACGCCTTTACCGCCGGCAGCCATGTGACCCTGTGCGGGGTGAAGATCGCCCACGAGGCGGCGCTGCTGGGCCATTCCGATGCCGATGTGGGCATGCACGCGCTGACCGATGCGCTCTATGGCGCGCTGGCCGAAGGCGATATCGGCCGGCATTTCCCACCTTCCGAGCCGCAATGGAAAGGGGCGTCGAGCGATATCTTCCTGGCACATGCGGCCGGGTTGGTGCGCGAAAAGGGCTGGAAAATCAGCAACGTGGACCTGACCCTGATCTGTGAGGCGCCAAAGATCGGCCCCCATGCCGGGGCCATGCAGGCGCGGCTGGCGGAAATCATGGGGGTGACGCCGGACCGGGTATCGGTCAAGGCGACCACCTCGGAACGGCTGGGCTTTACCGGGCGGCGCGAAGGCATCGCCGCAACCGCAATCGCAACCTTGGTGAGAACATGAACAAGCTGATCGCGACCTTTCTTTACGTGGGCCTGCTGCGCCCGGCGCCGGGCACATGGGGCTCGGCCGCGACGATCCCGGTGGTCTATCTGATCCACCGCCTGGCGGGCTTTCCCGGCGTCGCCCTTGCCGGGCTGGCGGTATTTTTCGCCGGCTGGTGGGCCACCGCCCGGTATACCCGTGGCACCGGCATCGAGGACCCCTCCGAGGTGGTGATAGACGAGGTGGCGGGCATGTTCGTGACCCTGGCGCCGGTTTCGGCCGGGCTCTGGTTTGCCGGGGTGGCGCCGCAGATCTTCCCCTATCCCGGCTGGGTGTCGGGGTTTTTGCTGTTCCGGCTGTTCGACATCTGGAAGCCCGGCCCGATCGGCTGGGCCGACCGGCGGGGCGACGCGCTGGGGGTGATGCTGGACGATGTGATCGCCGGGGTTTTCGCCGGCATCCTCGTCGCCGCCATGGCCGCCTTTGCGCATCTGGTGGTGATGGCATGAACAGCCCCGAGGCGGCCCGGATCCTGGCGCTGTACCGGGCGCGCGGCTGGCGTATCGCCACGGCGGAAAGCTGCACCGGCGGCATGCTGGGGGCGCGGCTGACCGACATTGCCGGCGCCTCTGATGTCTATGAGCGCGGCTTCGTCACCTATTGCAACACCGCCAAGCAGGAAATGCTGGGGGTGCGCGCCGCCAGCCTGGCCGCCCATGGCGCGGTGTCCGAGCAGGTGGCGGGCGAAATGGCCCAGGGGGCGCTTGCCCGCTCGCATGCCCAGATTGCCCTGTCGATCACCGGCATTGCCGGGCCCGGGGGCTCGGAACACAAGCCCGAAGGCCGGGTCTGTTTCGGGCTGGCCGGCCCCATGGGCAGCCGGACCGAGACCGTGGAATTCGGCGCGCGTGGCCGGGCGCAGGTGCGCGAAGCGGCCACCCGGCATGCCCTTGAGATGTTGCTGGCAGCCGTGGGCGAGGCCTGATCGGCGGCGCTCACCCCGGATGCAGCGGGCGGCGCAGGGCCTCTGGCAAGACGTCCTGGCTGGGCCAGAGGCCGGTTTCAAGCGTTTCGGCATAGCCCTGCCCCAGCCCCGCCGCCCGCATGGCCGCCGCCGCCGCCCGGTGGTCATAGCTCAGCCGGTGCAGCCGCGCCCCATCCTTGCCCAGCACCGCAAACCGGGTCTCGGGCCGGCCATCATGCGGCGGCAGGCCGATCACCCCGGCATTCAGCCAGGTCACATCGCCGATCCGGCGCTCAAAGGCGATCCCGCAATGGCCGGCAACCACCCCGTCAACCGGACCAACTTCGCGCTTTATCATATTGATTTCATGCCGGAAAACGTCATCCGGCATATCTGGCCACAAAAACCGGGAAATGTCGCTCATCCCGCCATGGATCACCGCCCAGCGGCGGCCTTCATGGGTGAACACCGCCATGTCGGGCAGCGCCCCCATCCAGCGCCGCCACCGCTCTGCCACCCTGGCCCGCGCATGGGCATACCAGCCCCTGGACAGGCTCTCGCAGGTAGTGCCGGGGGCAAAACCGCAGCCGCAATCGGAGGCATCCGCCGCCAGCTGGCGCTCGACATTGCCGGCAATCACCTCGGCCCGCTCGGCCAGCATCTCCAGCACCGCCACCGGATCGGCGCCATAGGCAACCAGATCGCCGGTGCAGATCGGCCGCACCCCGGCCTGCGCCGCGCCCGCCAGAAAGGCCCGCACCGCCTGGGCATTGGAATAGGCCCCGCCGAACAGCCAGACCGGCCCCTCGAGCCCCCCCAGATCGCGCACCCGCATGCTGCCTCCCTTGAAAGCCACGCCAATGCCCCCCATAAGACCCATATTCACCTTGGAGCCAAGCAAAATGGACCCCGCTCACGACCTTGTTGACACCGCGTTCTGGATCGGCGCCGGCGCGATCGCGCTGCTGCTGGTGCTGTCGGCCTTCTTTTCCGGGGCCGAAACCGCCCTGACCGCCGCCTCGCGCGGGAAATTGCGCGCCCGCGCCGACCGGGGCGAACGGGGGGCGGCCCGCGCGCTCAAGGTGACCGAGGACAACGAGCGGCTGATCGGCTCGGTGCTGCTGGGCAACAACCTGGTCAATATCCTGGCGGCCTCGCTGGCCACCGCGCTGTTCACCCGCGCCTTTGGCGAAAGCGGGGTGGCGCTGGCCACCCTGGTGATGACGCTTCTGGTGCTGATTTTCGCCGAGGTCCTGCCCAAGACCGTGGCCATCACCAGCCCCGAAACCGTGGCCGAGCGCGTGGCCGGTCCGATCGGGGTGATCGTCACCCTGTTCGCGCCCCTGGTCGGGCTGGTGCGGCTGATCACCCGCAGCATCCTGCGCCTGTTCGGGGTGCGCATCGACCCCAAGAGCTCGGTTCTGGCGGTGCGCGAGGAAATCCTGGGCGCCATCACCCTGGGCCACAGCGAGGGCGCGGTCGAAAAGGAGGACCGCGACCGGCTTCTGGGCGCGCTCGACCTGGGCGAGCGCACGGTGGACGAGATCATGCTGCACCGCTCGGAGATCGAGATGATCGACGCCGACCTGCCGGCGCAGGAGGTGCTGGAGCAATGCCTGAACTCGCCCCATACCCGGCTGCCGATCTATCGCGACACGCCGGAAAACATCGTCGGCGTGATCCATGCCAAGGACCTGTCGCGCGCCATGTACCAGGTGCAGACCGCCCACAAGGGCGCAGGCAACCCCTTTGCCGGCTTTGACGTGCTGCAGGTGGCGACCGAGCCCTATTTCATCCCCGAAACCACCACGCTGGACGACCAGATGCGCCAGTTCCTGCACCGGCGGGCGCATTTTGCGCTGGTGGTCGATGAATACGGCACCCTGCAGGGGCTGATCACGCTGGAGGACATCCTCGAAGAAATCGTCGGCGAAATCACCGACGAACATGACCCGGACGAAGCCCCCGAGCTGATCCGCACGGAAGACGGCTCCTATCTGGTGGACGGCGCCATGACCATCCGCGACCTCAACCGCGCCAATGACTGGAACCTGCCGGATGACGAGGCCAACACGGTTGCCGGGCTGGTGCTGCACGAAGCCCAGATGATCCCGGTGGAGGGGCAGGTCTTCTCGTTCCACGGATTCCGCTTCGAGGTGGTCGAGCGGGTGGCCAACCGCATCGCCCGGCTCAAGATCAGGCCGCTGTCGCCCACCGGCTGACCGGCGCCCCCTGAGGCAAGGCCCCCCTCACCGCCCCTTGAACAGGGTGCCGAAAATGCCGCGCACGATGCGCCGGCCGGTGGTGCCCTTGAGCTCCTTGATCACCACGCTGGCCACGGCCTCGCCAAAGCTTTCGCTTTGCTTGCGCCGGCGCGAGGTCGAGCGGGAAACGCGGCTGCCGGAATAGCGGCGCGCGGCGCGATATTCGCGCTCGGCCACGGATGCCTCTGCCTCGGCCTTCTCGGCTTCCTCGGCCGCGCGCGCCGCGGCGTCGGCCCGGGCCTTGAGCGTCTCATAGGCCGAAACCCGGTCCAGCCTGGTCTCGTATTTCCCGGCAATGGGCGAGGCGGCGATGATCGCCTGCCGCTCGGCCCCGGTGATGGTGCCCAGGCGCGAGGATGGCGGGCGGATCAGGGTGCGCTCGGCCATGCCCGGCACCCCCTTGGCCTCAAGCAGCGAGGTCACCGCCTCGCCGACCCCGACCTCGCGAATCGCCTGCTCGATGGAAAAGCGCGGATTGTCGCGGTAGTTTTCCGCCGCCAGGCGCAGGGCGCGGCGGTCGCGCGCGGTATAGGCGCGCAGCGCGTGCTGGATGCGGTTGCCCAGCTGCCCCAGCACGTCCTCGGGCATGTCGGCCGGGTTCTGGGTGCAGAAATACACCCCCACCCCCTTGGAGCGGATCAGCCGCGCCACCTGTTCAACCTTGTCGATCAGCGCCTTGGGGGCACCGTCAAACAACAGGTGCGCCTCGTCAAAGAAAAACACCAGCTTCGGCTTGTCCGGGTCGCCCACCTCGGGCAGTTCCTCGAACAATTCGCTGAGCAGCCACAGCAGGAAGGTGGCATAGAGCCGGGGCGAGCCCATCAGCCGGTCGGCGGCCAGGATCGAGATCCGCCCGCGCCCGTCCGCATCCCTGCGCATGAGGTCGGCAAGCTCCAGCGCCGGTTCGCCAAACAGGTTGCGCCCGCCCTGGTTTTCCAGCACCAGCAGCGCCCGCTGAATCGCCCCGACCGAGGCGCGCGAAACATTGCCATAGCGCAGCCCCAGCGTGCGCCCGTTTTCGCCGACCCAGACCAGCAGCGCCTGCAGATCCTTGAGGTCAAGCAGCGGCAGCCCCTCCTCATCGGCCACCCGGAAGGCGATGTTGAGCACCCCCTCCTGCGCCTCGGTCAGCTCAAGCATCCGCGCCAGCAGCAGCGGCCCCATCTCGGCCACCGTGGTGCGCACCGGGTGGCCCGCCTCGCCGTAAAGATCCCAGAAGGTGACCGGAAAGCTCTCATAGCGGTAATCGTCAAAACCGATCTTGCCGGCGCGCGCCATGAAGGCATCGTGCAGCTTGAAGGCCTTGCTGCCCGGCATCGACAACCCGGCCAGGTCCCCCTTCACATCCGACAGGAACACCGGCACCCCCGCCGCCGAGAAACCCTCGGCCAGGATTTGCAGCGTCACCGTCTTGCCGGTGCCGGTGGCGCCAGCAACCAGGCCGTGGCGGTTGGCATAGCGATGCAAGAGCCACTGTTTTTCACCGTAATTCGGCCCGCCACCACCTATGAAAACCCCGTCCTGCATCCTGGCCTCTCCTGTCAGTCGATTATTTTCCGCTTGAACATACAATCTTAACCTTTTTGTGCCAGAGTGAATTCATTCGGGCCATGTCCTCTTCGCCCGGATAACTTCCTCCCTGTCAGACTGCCGCGCCCTCGGGCGCGGCTTTTTTCATTTTGCGGCGTTCCCGCGGGGCAATCTTGTTGACCGGACGCGGCAACTTGCTTAAACTACGCCCATGTCGGCCAGTCCGACGGGGAGAGAGAGCAAGCTGCCGGTGTAACCTGCACGCATACGGAAAAGGGGCCGCCTCACGGCCCTTTTTTCATGCCTTCCAATGTGACATGTATCGGCACGGGCCGATCGGCGGAAATCCTCGCAATGCCGGCCCAACCCACCTGACACCCGGGCAAACGCGTGTTAAGAGAAATCCGATCTGCTTGATAAAAGGGATAATATCTGATGAGCATCAAGACCATGACAAAACTCGGCCTTGCCCTTTCGGCTTTCATGCTGGCCAGCCCGGTCTGGGCGCAGGACAGCAATGAGCCCGCGCCGGTGCAAACCCCGACCGGCGACACCCTTGACATGGGCCAGCCGGTGAGCGAGCGCGAGCCCGGCACGCTCTATGTGGACGAGGTGTTTGACGACTGGTCGCGCCGCTGCGTCTATAACCCGGATGGCGAGGATCCCTGCCACCTGTATCAGCTTCTCAAGGATACCGATGGCAACCCGACCGCCGAATTTTCGGTGATCAAGCTGCCTGAAGGGCTGCAGGCCGCTGCCGGTGCCACGGTGATTGCGCCGCTGCAAACCCTGCTGACCCAGCAGCTGACCATCCGTATCGACAGCGCCCAGCCCAAGCGCTACCCGTTCAAGTTCTGCACCCAGGCCGGCTGCGTGGCGCAGATCGGCCTGACCGCCGGCGAGGTGGCCAGCTTCAAGAAGGGGGCCAAGGCAATCGTGACCATCGTGCCTGCCGGTGCG
>CAZPDV010000101.1:0-7200 GCA_964585355.1 uncultured Aliiroseovarius sp. | reverse complement strand
GGCGGTCCAGATCCGCGGCGTGTCGATGCCACGGGCCTCGTCATAAGCGCGCGAGACGTTGAAGGGCAGGCAATGCTCATAGATGGCATAATCCTTGAACTTGGGATCACAGGCGGCGCGCACTGCATCCCAGGCTTCCTTGAGGCTGCCGCCGCGCGCGGCGACCCGGGCCGCGGGCGCATAGGTGCTGTCCACGAAATCGCGGGTAAGCGCGATCGCGGCATCGACCATTTCGCGACCGATAAGCGCATCCCCCCGCCCCGGCGCGATGGCGTCCACAGCAAAGGCGGAAATATTGTCAAGCGTCTGGCCCCAATCGCCGAAATGCCCGTCGCCGCAATAGCAGGCCGAGTGATATTCGACGATATCGCCGGTGAACATGACGTTTTCATCGGGCACATGGATGACGATATCGCCGGCAGTATGGGCGCGCCCCAGATGCATCAGGTCGATGCGGCGATTGCCCAGATAGACGCTCATGTTGTCGCTGAAGGTGGTGGTGGGGAAGGTCAGGCCGGGGATGCTCTCATGACCTTCGAACAGGCGCGGGAAGCGCTGAAACTCGCTGTCCCAATCCTCCTGCCCGCGCTCCACCACCATGGCGCGGGCGGTGTCGCCCATGATGATCTGATCGGCGCCATAGGCCGAGGCGCCCAGCACCCGCACCGCGTGGTAGTGGGTCAGCACCACATGGCTGATCGGCTTGTCGGTGACGGTGCGGATCTTTTCGATCACCTTGTGGGCCAGCCGGGGCGTGGCCTGGGCCTCGACCACCATGACGCTGTCATCGCCGATGATGACGCCGGAATTGGGGTCGCCCTCGGCGGTGAAGGCCCAGATATCCTTGCCGATCTCGGTAAACGAGATGTTCTTTTCGGTCATGTCGCCTTGGGATGCGAATGCTTTGGCCATTTTTTCGTCCTTTGTGCAGGTGGCGGGGGCGGGAGCCTCCGGCGGGAGTATTTGGGGAAAGATGAAATCAGGAGGAGAGAAACTCCAGGCGGTTGCCGAACGGGTCGGCGGTGAAGAAGCGGGGGTGGCCGGGAATGCCTTGGTCCCAGGCTCCCGCGTCGCCGCCCGCCGGCATGGCCAGTTGCACATGGTCCAGGGCGATGGCGCCATTCATCGGGAAATCGGCGGGCGTGGTCATGGGCTACCTTTTATATGGGTCGTCAAGGGCGGGTTGCAGGGTGCCGGTGCAGGTGCCGAAGCCGATGGTGAAGCCGTCGCCATGGGCGCTTCCGGTCAGGGTCAGGGTATCGCCATCCTCGATGAAGGTGCGGGTTTCGCCGGTGTCGAGCGTGATCGGCTCCTTGCCGCCCCAGCTGAGTTCCAGAAGCGAGCCGCGGCTGTCTTTCGTGGGGCCGGAGATGGTGCCGGAGCCCAGAAGGTCGCCCACATTCATCGGGCAGCCGGAGGTGGTGTGATGCGCCAGTTGCTGGGCCGAGGAATAGTACATTTCGCGATAATTGGTGCGGGCGATGGTGGTGGCTGCCTTGCCCGCCGGCGCCAGGCTCACGGCCAGGTCGATGTCATAGAGCATCGGGCCGGGTTCCTCGAGATAGGGCAGCAGCGGCACCTCGCGCGGTGGGGTGGCGGTGCGGAAGGGCTCAAGCGCCGCCTTGGTGACGATCCAGGGGCTGATCGTGGTGGCGGTGGCCTTGGCCTGAAACGGCCCCAGCGGCTGGTATTCCCAGGCCTGGATATCGCGCGCCGACCAGTCGTTCAGAAGCACATAGCCAAAGATCATCGCGTCGGCCTCGGCCACGCTTACCGGGCCATCGGAGGCTTGGCCGACAATGGCGCCCATCTCCAGCTCGATATCGAAGCGTTGCGAGGGGGCAAAGCGCGGGGCGGGGTCGTCCGGCCCCTTGAGCTGACCCCAGGGCCGGCGGATATCGGTGCCCGACACCACCACCGAGGAGGCCCGCCCGTTATAGCCGATCGGGATATGCAGCCAGTTGGGCGGCAGGGCATTTTCGGGCCCGCGGAACATGGTGCCGACATTGGTGGCATGGTGGCGCCCGGCATAGAAATCGGTATATTCCGACACCGCGAAGGGCAGGTGCATTTCGGCATCCGCCTGGGGCACCAGGTGGTTTTTCAGCGTCGCCACGGTTTCGGCATCGGCGCCCAGGCCCAGCAGGTCGGTGAGCGAGGTGCGGAAGGCCGCCCACACGTCCGGGCCCATATCCATGAATTCGTTCCACATCGGCAGGTCAAACACCGGCACCTCGTCGATCCTGATCACCCCGGCCTGTTCCAGCGCGGTCACGTCCAGGATCATGTCGCCGATGGCGACGCCGCAATGGGGCTCGGTGGTGGCGGTCGAGAACACGCCATAGGGCAGGTTGTTGAGCGGGAAGGGATGGTCCGGCGCATTGGCGCTTTCGACCCAGGATTTCTTGAGTTGGCTCATGTGGTCCTCATGTGGCGTCAGGTTGGTTTTCCGGCCGCGCCGCGTCAAAGGCGGGCAGCGCCAGGCAGGCCTGTTCGATCTCGACGATACGGGCAAACGGGCTCAGGTCGAGCCCCCAGCGCCGGGCATTGTACATCTGGGCGGTCAGGCAGATATCGGCCAGGTCCGGCGTGTTGCCAAAGCTGAAGCGGGTGTCGGGGCGGATCATCGCCTGATAGGCGGCAAAGCCCTCGTGCATCCAGTGGTTCATCCACGCCACCGCCTCCTGCTGGCTGTGGCCCATCTGCTTGAGCCGCCCGATCACCCTCAGGTTGTTGACCGGGTGGATATCGAGCGCAATCACATCCGCCGCCGCCATGCTGCGGGCGCGGGCCAGGGGCTCGGCGGGCAGGAGCGCGGGCTCGGGCCGCAGGTGGTCGAGATAGTCGATGATGGCAAGGCTTTGTGTCAGCCGGGTGCCGTCGTCAAGTTCCAGCATCGGCACCCCGCGCCCGGGGTTCATCGCCGCATATTCCGGCGTGCGCTGCTCGCCCTTGACCAGGTCAACCGGCACGATGTCATAGCTGAACCCCTTGAGATTGAGCGCGATCCGCACCCGGAACGAAGTGGTCGAGCGCCAATAGGCGTAAAGCTTCATCTCGGGCCCTCCCCCCGGTTGCGCCTGCGCGCCCAGCCTTCCGACCGCAACCGCATCTATTTCACCCCCGGCGTGCCGTCGAACTTCTTTTCCAGCCCCGCCCAGCAGTCGATGTAATCGCTCTGCATCGGGGCTTCACGCGCGGCAAATTCGGTCAGGTGCTGGGGAAAGCGGGTCTCGAACATGAACGACATGGTATTGTCGAGCTTTTCGGGTTTGAGCTCGGCATTCGAGGCGCCTTCAAACGCCTTCTGGTCCGGCCCGTGCGGCAGCATCATGTTGTGCAGGCTGACCGCGCCCGGCGCAAACCCGTCCGGCTTGGCGTCATAGGCGCCATAGATATTGCCCATCAGTTCCGACATGATGTTCTTGTGATACCAGGGCGGGCGGAAGGTGTCCTCGGCCACCATCCAGCGCTCGCGAAACAGCACGAAGTCGATATTGGCGGTGCCCGGCTGACCGGAAGGCGCGGTCAGCACGGTAAAGATCGACGGGTCCGGGTGGTCGAACAGGATCGCGCCCACCGGCGAGAAGGTCGAGAGGTCGTATTTCACCGGCGCGTAATTGCCGTGCCAGGCCACCACGTCCAGCGGCGAGTGGTCGATTTGGGTCTGGTGAAACTGGCCGCACCATTTCATCACCACGCGCGAGGGCGCGTCGCGGTCCTCGAACCAGGCCACCGGGGTCTTGAAGTCGCGCGGATTGGCCAGGCAATTGGCGCCGATCGGGCCGCGGTTGGGCAGGTCGAATTTCTGGCCGTAATTCTCACAGACAAAGCCGCGCGCCGGGCCGTCGATCAGCTCGACCCGATAGACCAGCCCGCGCGGCAGGATGGCAATCTCGCGCGGGGCGATCTCGATCACCCCCAGCTCGGTGACAAAGCGCAGCGCGCCCTCCTGCGGCACCACCAGAAGCTCGCTGTCGGCCGAGGTGAAATATTCGTCCACCATGCTTTCGGTCACCAGATAGATATGGCTGGCCATGCCGGTCTGGGTGTTCACGTCGCCGGCCGTGGTCATGGTGCGCATGCCGCTGATCCAGGTCATCGGCGCCGCGCCCACCGCCACCGGATCCCAACGGTACTGGCCCAGGCTGGCGCGGCTCTGGTCGATATCGGGGGCCGAGCGCCAGTAGGGCACCGAGATCGGCGCAAACCGCCCCACATGCTTGACCGAGGGGCGGATGCGATAGCACCAGGTGCGCTCGTTCTGGCCGCGCGGCGCGGTGAAGGCAGTGCCGGAAAGCTGCTCGGCATACAGGCCATAGGCGCATTTCTGTGGCGAGTTCCGGCCCTGGGGCAAGGCACCCGGCAGCGCCTCGGTCTCGAAATCATTGCCAAAACCGGGCATGTAGCCCGTCGCGCGCGTGCTGGTCATGAAAGCCTCCCTGTTCGCCGGACGAGTCTATCGTTGCAGATGCAACAAGGTCAAGCCCGTCCGGCCGCGCTGTGCCCCCTGCCAGGGCTTGACCATAAATTTACAGACAAGTTGAAAGGTTAAGCGCGCGTTTACGCCAGCCTGCTAAGCCTGTCCTCGGGTGAATAAAGAGGTGGTGGGATGACTGCGCAATCAAACGCGCCAACGATCATCATTAAGAAGGTCAAGAAGGTCCAGGGCGGCGGCCACCATGGCGGCGCCTGGAAGGTGGCATATGCCGACTTCGTGACCGCGATGATGGCGTTCTTTCTGTTGATGTGGCTGCTCAATGCAACCACCGAAAAGCAACGCAAGGGGATTGCCGATTACTTTTCGCCGACCATCCCGGTCAACCGGGTCTCGGGTGGCGGCGATGGGTCGTTCGGCGGCGATTCGGTCTTTACCGAAGAAAGCCTTTCCCAATCCGGCACCGGCGGCATGCCCGCCATTCCCGGCGCCAGCGGCGAGGCCCAGCCCGCCGACCAGGCCGAGACCGAAAAGCTTCAGGCGCTGGAAGAGATGCTCACCGGGCGCTCTGGCGAAAGCATGGTCAGCGACGGCACCTTGCGCCATATCGTGACCAAGGTCACCGATGAAGGCTTGGTGATCGAACTGTTCGACATCGCCGGCGACCCGCTTTTTGCCGAAGGCAGCGACACGCCCGAACCGATCATGAAGGAACTGGCCAACATGATGGCCGACGTTTTCGGCCTGGTGAAGAACCAGCTTGCCATCGCTGCGCATGTCCGCGCCCAGCCGGTGGTCTTGGCGCATAATCCGCGCTGGGAAATCTCCCAGGCGCGGGCCAATGCAACCCGAAAACTGCTCGAAGAAGCCGGCCTTGCCCCGAAACGGATCCGCCGGGTCACCGGCTTTGCCGACCGCGAGCCGGTCTCGCAAAACCCCATGGCCACGCGCAACAATCGCATCGTCCTGGTGCTCCTGCGCTCGGATGTCTGAACCAAACGCGAAAGATTTTAGTTGTTAGGGGCCTGTTAAGGGGAAGGGCGTATTGCTGTGAGGTGACATAGATTGATGCAGCAGAAAGGCGCACCATGACCATATCCTCCGCTCTGAGTGCCGGCGTCGCCGGACTGAACGCGAATGCGACCAAGCTCGCCACGATCTCCGACAACATCGCCAATTCCAGCACCTTTGGCTACAAGCGCGCGACGGCTGACTTCGGAAGCCTTGTGATCTCGAGCGACGCTGGCGCCGGCAAATACTCCGCCGGCGGCGTGCGTGCCTCGACCATGCGGCTGATTGACGAACGTGGGCCGCTGGTCGGCACCTCCAACGCCATGGATATCGCCATTGGCGGGCGCGGCATGCTGCCGGTGACCACTGAGGTGTCGCTCAATTCGACCACGGGCGACAAGCCGATGATGATGACCACCACCGGATCCTTCCGAACCGATTCGAACGGGGTGCTCAAGACGGAGAGCGGCCTCGTTCTGCTCGGCTGGCCGGCCGATGCAGATGGCACGGTGCCCAACTTCCCGCGCGACACCATTTCCGGGCTTGAGCCGGTGGTGATCAACGCCAACCAGACCGCCGGCGACCCCACCACCAAGATGAATCTGGGCGTCAACCTGCCCGCAGTGGATACCGAATTTTCCGCCAGCGGCGACATGCTGCCGCTTTCGGTCGAATATTTCGGCAACCTGGGCACCTCCGAAACCCTGGATATCGAATTCACCCCGACTATCCCCGCCACTGGATCCTCCAATACCTGGAACATGAAGATCAAGGACAGCGCCGGCGGCGGCAACGTCATTGGCGAATATACCCTGGTCTTTGACGCGAGCCGGGCCAATGGCGGCACGCTCTCGTCGGTCACGGTGATTTCCGGCGGGGGGTATAATGCGGCCACCGGCGAACTTTCCCTGACTGTTGCGGGTGGACCGCTTGACATGACCATCGGCAAGATCGGTGACCCGAACGGCCTGACCCAGCTTTCCGACAGTTTCGCGCCCACCTCGATCACCAAGGACGGCTCGCCGGTGGGCAACCTGACAGCTGTCGAGGTCGATGGGCAGGGCTATATCACGGCAACCTATGATACCGGCTTCATCCGAACCATCTATCAAATTCCCCTGGTCGATGTGCCCAACCCCAACGGCCTGATCTCCTTGTCCAACCAGACCTACCAGGTCTCACCGCAATCGGGGTCATTCTTCCTGTGGGATGCCGGTGACGGGCCCACCGGCGAGGTGGTCGGTTATGCGCGGGAAGGTTCGACCACCGACGTGGCCGGCGAACTGACCAACCTGATCCAGACCCAGCGCGCCTATTCCTCCAATGCCAAGGTGATCCAGACCGTGGATGAAATGCTGCAGGAGACCACCAATATCAAGCGTTGATCCGCGCGGTCATAAGGAGCGTTCGCCATGACCATATCCGGCTCTCTTTTCAATGCCCTGTCGGGCCTGACCGCCGCCTCGCGCGCGGCCGAGCTGGTATCGTCCAACGTCGCCAACTCCATGACCGAAGGCTACGGCGTGCGTCAGTTGGAACTCGCCTCTCGCAACATTGGTACGGCCGGCCAGGGTGTGCGTGTCGGCAGCGTCGTTCGCAATGTTGACGAAGGCCTGATCGAGGACCGACGCATGGCCGGTGCCGGCGTCGGATATGGCAGTACATTGGCAGATTTCATGGCCAATCTGGAACAGGTGATCGGCACCCCGGATCAGCCGGGCTCTCTGTCTGGCCGAATGGCCAGCTTCGAA
>CAZPDV010000100.1:0-7242 GCA_964585355.1 uncultured Aliiroseovarius sp. | reverse complement strand
CCCCGGCTATTTCTGCTGCAAGACCACCGAAACCGGCGCCAGCGCCACCGACTTGGCGCGGTTGCCAAGGCTCCACTCGATCAGGGCCTGGATGGTTTCGGGCCGGGCATGGCCGAACACGATCACCCCCTTGTTCTGCCGCGCCTTGAAGGCGGCATTGTCCATGAAACGGCGGATCACCGCGCCGCTTTGCCCGTCATTGTCCAGTTCGCGAAAGATCAGCCCGGCCGGCACCCCCTGCTTGAGCGCCAGCTTGGTGCCGGTATTGAGCCCCTGCGGCAGGGCGATCAGCCCATGCCCGCTTTGCGCCAGCACCGCCGCCAGCTGGGCCGCGCCCTCGCCCATGGTCTGAAACCCGGCCTCTTTCGGCACCATCACCGCCACCGCATCGCGCAGCAGCGGCCCATAGACCTGTAGCGCGGTTTCCACATCGCCCGGCGTCGCCCGCCTGAGCAGCGGCACGATCACCACCACCTCGGCCCCGGCGTCGCGATAGAAACGCTCGGCCTCGGCCGCATCGGGCGCGCTGGCATCCACCGCAAAGCTCAGCGGGAACGGGATGTTCTTGAGATCCCCCAGATCGCGGCGCCCCGGCCCCATGTCCTGCAACAGCACCGCCATGACCGGCCGGTTGTCGGGATTGGCAAAATCCGCCGCATTGCGCAGGATCGCCGGCGCCGCGGGGGTCGCCGACGCGGTTTCGGGGGCAGAGGCCGCCTGTTGCCCGATCGCCGGAAGCCGCCCGGTCACCACGTTTTCGGCCAGGTCGCCCAACTGCCCTGCCGGGGTGCCGGGGGCCGACGATCCGGCCCCGACCCGCAGCGTCTTGACCCCCTGCCCCCCTGCCGGCGGCGCGGCGGGGGCCGAGGCGGCCGGCGGCGGGGTTTCGCCCGGCTCGGGGCTGACCTGGGGGGGGGACGCGGGGCGATTGGCAGGGTGGTCGCCCGCCGGCAGCTGTGCCGCCGAGCCTGTGCCGGCGGCGGGCGCCGGGGTGATGGCGGCAATTTCCGGCTGCACCTCCGGGTTGGCAGGGCCGGTATCGGCGGCGGGCGCGGTTTCCGGCGCGGGCCGGTCCGGGCCATTGCCCGGCGCGACCATCTGCGGCGCCGGGCTTTCGGCGCTGGCCCGCGGAGGCGCATCGGCGCTGGCTGGCCCGCCCGGCAGGCCGCCCGCATCGGCGGTCAGCTCGGTCTCGGCCGCGGGCATGGTGGCGCCGGGGGGCGGCGCCGGCGGGGTTTCGCCTGCCGCCGCCTCGGCCGGGGGCATTTCCGGCGGCACGGCGGGGCTGGCGGCCGCGCCCTCGCCCATGGTCGGCTCTGGCGCGGCTTCCTCGGCGGTGGTGCCCGAGGTCGCCTCTGGCGCCGCGCTCACCGCCTCTGGGGCCGGCGCCGGCGGCACCGCCCCCACCGGCCCGGCATCGCGAAAGGCCAGCGACAGCCCCGCCAGCCCCAGCCCGGCCACCACCGCACCCGCCAGAATTCCGGAAAACACACCGCGCGCCATTGCCCGCCTCCTGATACTTGCCCAATCTTGCCCGCCGCTCTTGACCCTGTGGCGGCTGTTCGTCCAAGTATAGCCCGACACGACCACGAGGTAACCCCCTTTGCCAAGGACACGCGCATGATCCTGCTGATCGACAATTACGACAGCTTCACCTGGAACCTGGTGCATTACCTGGGCGAGCTGGGGGCCGAGGTCAAAGTGCTGCGCAACGACGCGATTGGCGTGGCCGAGGCCATGCAGATGGCGCCCGAGGCGATCGTGCTGTCGCCGGGCCCCTGCGACCCGGACCAGGCCGGGATCTGCCTTGACCTGACCCGCGCTGCCGCCGAGGCGGGCACGCCGCTGCTGGGCGTCTGCCTGGGCCATCAGACCATCGGCCAGGCCTTTGGCGGCCGGGTGGTGCAGGCGGGCGAGATCGTGCATGGCAAGCTGGGCGAGATTCACCACAAGGGCAGCGGCGTCTTTGCCGGCCTGCCCAGCCCCTTGCAGGGGACGCGCTATCATTCGCTGGTGGTCGAGCGCGCCAGCCTGCCCCAGGCGCTGGAGATCACCGCCGAACTGGCCGACGGCACCATCATGGGCCTGCGCCACCGGACCCTGCCGATCGAGGGCGTGCAGTTCCACCCCGAAAGCATCCGCTCCGAGCACGGCCATGCCATGCTTCGGAATTTCCTTGACCAAGTGAAAGCCCCCGCATGAGTGAAGCCCTCAAACCCCTGATCGCCGCCGCCTGCGAACGCCCCCTCAGCCGGGACGAGGCCGAGGCCGCCTTTGACATCCTGTTCGAGGGCGAAGCGACGCCTTCCCAGATCGGCGGCCTGCTGATGGCCATGCGCACCCGCGGCGAGACCGTCGATGAATATGCCGCTGCCGCCGCGGTGATGCGTGCCAAGTGCCGCCCGGTGCGCGCCCCCGAAGGGGCGATGGATATTGTCGGCACCGGCGGCGACGGCAAGGGCACGCTCAATATCTCGACCGCCACCGCCTTCGTGGTGGCCGGCGCCGGCGTGGTGGTGGCCAAGCATGGCAACCGCAACCTGAGCTCGAAATCCGGCGCGGCGGATGCGCTGGGGCAGATGGGGGTGAACGTGATGGTCGGCCCGGACGTGGTCGAGCGCGCGCTGGACGAGGCCGGAATCGGCTTCATGATGGCGCCGATGCACCACCCGGCCATTGCCCATGTGATGCCGACGCGGGCCGAACTGGGCACCCGCACCATCTTCAACATCCTCGGGCCGCTGACCAACCCGGCCGGGGTCACGCGGCAACTGACCGGCGCCTTTGCCCGCGAGATGATCCGCCCCATGGCCGAAACCCTGGCCGCCCTTGGCAGCGACAAGGCCTGGCTGGTGCATGGCGGCGACGGCACCGACGAGCTGTCGATTGCCGGGGTCAGCTGGGTGGCGGCGCTTGAAGGCGGCGCGATCCGCGAGTTTGAACTGCATCCCGAAGATGCCGGCCTGCCCGAGCACCCGTTCGAGGCGATCCTTGGCGGCAGCCCCGAGGAAAACGGCGCCGCCTTCCGCGCGCTGCTGGAGGGGGCCGAAGGCGCCTATCGCGACGCGGTGCTGTTGAATGCGGCGGCGGCGCTGGTGGTGGCAGACAAGGTGAACACATTGCCAGAAGGCGTTGAACTGGCGGCAGAAAGCATTGATAGCGGTGCTGCCAGGCGCGCAATCGAACGGCTGGCCGCCATTACTGCGGAAGGATAGGCGATTTTCGCGGAAAATCGCGCCTCCGGCGGGAGTATTTGGGGAAAGATGAAAGCCAGGCCCGGCTTTGGCCCGGTTTCGGTTGCCCCGGCCCGCGCCCCGGCTTAAAACCGGGCGCATGGGAACCATTCTGGACAAGATCAAGGCCTACAAGCTTGAGGAAATCGCCGCCGCCAAGGCGGCAACGCCGCTTGCCACCCTGGAAAGGGCGGCCCGGGGCGCCAGCCCGCCGCGCGGGTTTGCCCGCGCCTTGCAGGGGGCGGTGCGCGATGGATACGGGCTGATTGCCGAGGTCAAGAAGGCCAGCCCGTCGAAGGGGCTGATCCGGGCGGATTTCAACCCGCCGGCGCTGGCCCGGGCCTATGAGCTGGGGGGCGCCACCTGCCTGTCGGTGCTGACCGACACGCCTTCCTTTCAGGGCGCGCCGGAATATCTGATCGCGGCGCGGGCGGCGACCGGCCTGCCGGTACTGCGCAAGGATTTCCTGTATGATACCTATCAGGTGGCCGAGGCCCGGGCCTGGGGGGCGGATGCGGTTCTGATCATCATGGCCAGCGTTTCCGACGCCCAGGCGGCCGAGCTGGAAGCGGCGGCGCTTGAATGGGGCATGGATGTGCTGATCGAGGTGCATGACCGGGCCGAGCTTGAGCGGGCCAGCGCCTTGCAAAGCCCGCTTCTGGGCATCAACAACCGCAACCTCAAGACCTTCGAGACCAGCCTTGACACCACCCGCGAGCTGGCCGCCCTCGCGCCTGCCGACCGGCTGCTGGTCTGTGAAAGCGGGCTTGCCACGCCAGAGGACCTGGCCGAGATGGCCGCGGTGGGGGCGCGCGCCTTCCTGATCGGCGAAAGCCTGATGCGCCAGCCGGATGTCGAGGCCGCCACCCGTAACCTCTTGAAAAACCCGGTAAAACCATGACCGACAAGCTCACCCATTTCGATGCCGAAGGCCAGGCGCACATGGTCGATGTCTCGGCCAAGGCGGTGACCGCGCGCGAGGCAATCGCCGAGGGCCGTGTCAAGATGGCGCCCGAAACCCTGGCGCGGGTGCTGGAAGGCAGCGCCAAAAAGGGCGACGTGCTGGGGGTGGCGCGGCTGGCCGGGATCATGGCCGCGAAAAAGACCGCCGATCTGATCCCGCTCTGCCACCCGCTGGCGCTCAGCCGGGTGGCGCTGGAACTGACCCCAGATGCGGCCCTGCCCGGTGTGCGCATCACCGCCACGGTCGCCACATCCGGCCAGACCGGGGTCGAGATGGAGGCGCTCACCGCCGTTTCCGTGGCCGCGCTCACGGTCTATGACATGCTCAAGGCGGTGGAGAAGGGCATGCAGATCGAGGGCATCCGGCTCCTGCGGAAAAGTGGCGGAAAATCCGGGGATTACGAGGCAAAACCGTGATCTCGACCGAGGCGGCGCTGGCGCGGATATTCGCGCTTCTGCCGCCGGTGGAAGGGGAACGCATCGCCCTGGCCGAGGCCGCCGGCCGCGTCCTGACCGCGCCCGTCACCGCGCCGCGCGACGAGCCGCCCTTTGCCGCCTCTTCCATGGATGGCTATGCGCTCAAGGGCATCGAGGCCGACCCCGAGGCGATGTTTCGCGTCATTGGCGAGGCCGCGGCTGGCCGCCCCTTCGAGGGCCGCGTGGGTGCCGGCGAATGCGTGCGCATCTTTACCGGCGCGCCGGTGCCCGAAGGCGCCGACCGGGTGATCATGCAGGAACAGGCAACCCGGCGCGGCGACCTGGTGACCCTGGCCCGGCAGCTTGACCCCCGCCCCTTCATCCGCCCCCCCGGTGCCGATTTCCGGGCCGGTCAGGACCTGATCCCGCCCCGCCCGCTGCGCCCTGCCGACCTGGCGCTGCTGGCGGCGATGAACATGGCCGAAATCAGCGTCGCCCGCCGGCCGGAGGTGGCGATCCTGGCCACCGGCGATGAGCTGGTCATGCCCGGCGAGCCCCCCGGCCCCGGTCAGATCGTCGCTTCCAACCCCTTTGCGCTCAAGGCGATCGTCGCCCAGGCCGGGGGCCAGCCCCGCATCCTGCCGATCGCGCGCGACACCGCTGCCTCGCTGCGGCAGGCGTTCGGGCATGCCCAGGGCGCGCGACTGATCCTCACCACCGGAGGCGCGGCGGTGGGGGCCTATGACCTGGTGGCGGATGTGGCGCGCGAGCTGGGCGGCCGGGTCGAAACCCTGCGCGTGGCCATGCGCCCCGGCAAGCGGCTGATCGTCGGCAGGCTGGGGGACGCGGTGCTGCTGGGCCTGCCGGGCACGCCGACCGCCGCCATGGTGGCGGCCAGGGTCCATGCGGTGCCCGCGATCCGCGCCCTGCTCGGGCTTGGGCAGGCACCGGCGCCGCGCCTGAGCGCCCGGCTGAGCACCGACCTGCCGGAAAACGGCCCGCTGGAGGGCTACCTCCCGGCCCGCCTGGACGCCGCCGGCATTGCCCCGATCCATGGCGCGCACGGGCTGCTCGCCTGCGCCAGCGCCAATGCGCTTCTGATCCGCCCGCCCGGCGACCCGGCCCGCGCGGCTGGCGACCCGGTGCCGTATCTGCCTGGATGAAGCAAAACCCGGCGCAAAACGGTTGACACAAAACAGGAACGCGGATAGAACATTCCCCGAACGCCCCCGCCCGAAAACCGGCGGCGCGCTTGTGCCAGGGCATGAGCGCCGCGCAATGGCGACGAGAGGAGACCGCAGATGTTGACCCGCAAGCAGATAGAATTGCTGGGATTTATCCACAAACGCATTCAACGCGACGGGGTGCCGCCTTCGTTTGACGAAATGAAAGACGCGCTGAACCTGCGCTCCAAGTCCGGCATCCACCGGCTGATCACCGCGCTGGAGGAGCGTGGCTTCATCCGCCGGCTGGCGCATCGCGCCCGCGCGATCGAGATCGTCAAGCTGCCCGAGATGCTGGAAAGCGGTGGCCGCTCCGGGTTCGAACCGCGGGTGATTGACGGCGACCGGGTGGACCCGCCCGCCTCGGCGCTCGAAACCGGGACAAGCGGCCTCAATGACCTGCCGCTGCTGGGCCGGATCGCCGCCGGCCAGCCGATCGAGGCGATTACCGACGGGGCCACGCGGGTCAGTGTGCCCGAGCAGATGCTGGCCGGGCGCGGCAATCACTATGCCCTTGAAGTCAAAGGCGATTCCATGATCGAAGCCGGGATCAACGATGGCGATATCGTGGTCATTCGCGAAACCGGCAGCGCCGAAAACGGCGATATCGTCGTGGCCCAGGTCGGCGGCTACGAGGCGACGCTCAAACGTTTCCGCGAACAGGGCGACATGATCGCGCTGGAGCCCGCCAACGCCGCCTATGAAACCCGGGTTCTGCCGCGCGGTCAGGTCAAGGTGCAAGGCAAGCTGGTGGGGTTGATCCGCACCTATTGATCGGGTTGATCGCGCCGCCGGGCGCTGTGGCGGCTCTGGCTGTTCCAGGGCCGGGCGCCTGCGGTCGCGATGCTCTCGACCATGCGCCAGCCGCTCTGATCGGCATAGACGGCAAGGGTGCCGCTGCGGCTCAGAAACGTGCGGTCCAGCAGCAGGCAGCCCCCCGCCGGCGCGGCCTTGGCCCTGGCCGCCAGGATCACCACGTCGGCGGTCTGGCACGCCGCCGCCAGCCGCTCCTGGGCGCCGCGGCCGGAAAGCTGCATCACATCGCGCCCGCCCAGCCGAAAGGCAAGCGCCCCCTTGGCGCCGGCAAAACCCGGCCGGGCATAGGCCTCGGCCTGGCTGGCGCCGTCCCCGTCATCTTGCAGCCAGGCGGTGGCGACAAAGCTCTCGCCGCGCGGCTTGCTCAGCGCCCTGCCCTCGGCCCCGATCAGGCCCAGCAACCCGCCCGTGGGGGAAATCAGCAGGTCAGGCCGGCTCCCCATCGCCCAGCCGGCAAAACCCGCCAGCATCAGCACCGGTCCGACCCAGCGCAGGCGGCCGCGCGCCAGGATGGCAAGCAGTCCGCCAATGGTCAGCACCGGCAAAATCCAGCCCGGCGGCGCCGGCACATGGCTGACCGCCCCCTCCAT
>CAZPDV010000099.1:0-7258 GCA_964585355.1 uncultured Aliiroseovarius sp. | reverse complement strand
CGCCCGCCGAAGGGATAACGATCTCAGGCGAAAGGACAGAGGGGGCATCACGCGCGCCACGGGTGCGCGCCTGGTGCCGGGCGGATTTCCGGCGTTGAAAATGGAGTGAACCGCATGGCTGACGCCGCCGACCTCAAGCGCACGCCGCTTTATGACCTGCATCTGGAACTCGGGGCCAGGATGGTGCCCTTTGCCGGCTATGAAATGCCGGTGCAGTACAAGCTGGGCGTGATGAAGGAACACCTCCACACCCGCGCCGCCGCCGGCCTGTTCGACGTCAGCCACATGGGCCAGGTGCTGCTGCATGGCGCCGAGGCGGCGCAGCAGCTCGAAACCCTGGTGCCGCAGGCCCTGACCGGGCTCGCCCAGGGGCGCCAGCGCTATGCCTTTTTCACCAACGAGGCAGGCGGCATCCTCGATGACCTGATGGTGGCCAATCGCGGCGATCACCTGTTCGTGGTGGTCAATGCCGCCTGCAAGGAGGCCGACATCGCCCATATGCGCGCCCATCTCGCCTGCGAGGTCGCCCCCATCGACCGCGCCCTGCTGGCGCTGCAGGGCCCGGCGGCCGAGGCGGTGCTGGCCACGCTGGTGCCGGGCGTGACCGGGATGCGCTTCATGGATGTGGCCGTGTTCGACAGCGCCTTCGGGCCGCTCTGGATCTCGCGGTCGGGCTATACCGGCGAGGACGGCTTTGAAATCTCGGTCGAACCGGCCCGCGCCCAGGACCTGGCCCGCGCCCTGCTGGCCCAGCCGCAGGTCGAACCGATCGGCCTGGGCGCCCGCGACAGCCTCCGGCTCGAGGCCGGGCTGTGCCTTTACGGCCACGACATCGACGCCACCACCACCCCGGTCGAGGCCGCCCTGGAATGGGCGATCCAGAAGGCCCGGCGCCTGGGCGGCGCCCGCGAAGGCGGCTTTCCGGGGGCCGAACGCATCCTGGACGAACTGGAAAACGGCGCCAGCCGCCGCCGCGTCGGCCTGCTGCCCGCCACCCGCGCGCCGATGCGCGACGGCACCATGATCTTCGCCGGCGCCGAGGGCGGCAGCCCCATCGGCCAGGTCACCTCCGGCGCCTTCGGCCCCAGCCTCGGCGCGCCGGTCTCCATGGGCTATGTCGAAAGCCCCCACGCCACCACCGGCACCGAGCTGTTCGGCGAAGTGCGCGGCAAACGCCTGCCGGTCACGGTCGCGGACCTGCCCTTCCGCCCCGCCACCTACAAACGCTAACCCACAACGCCAATCCCGGGAGAACAAACATGAAATACACCGAAGAACACGAATGGCTCCGCCCCGAAGACGACGGCACCATCACCGTCGGCATCACCCCCCACGCGGCCGAGCAACTGGGCGATATCGTCTTTGTCGAACTGCCCGAAGAAGGCACCGAAGTCACCAAGGATGACGAAATCGTGGTGATCGAAAGCGTCAAGGCCGCCTCCGACATCCTCGCCCCGCTCGATGGCGAAATCGTCGAAATCAACCAGGCCATCGTCGATGACCCGGCCAAGGTCAACGAAGACCCCGAAGGCGACGGCTGGTTCTTCCGCATCAAGCCCGCCGACCTTGCCCCGATGGATGAATACATGGACGAAGCCGCCTACAAGGCCTTCATCGGATGATTTCCCTGGCCCCTTCATCTTTCTGAAAATACTCCGGGGGTCCGGGGGCAGCGCCCCCGGCCGGTCGCCGGCGCCAGCCGGCGAAACCCCTGCCAGCACAGGAGATCCCCATGCCCTTCACCCCTACCGGCTACCTGCCCTATGACTTCGCCAACCTGCGCCATATCGGCCCCTCGCCGGCCGAGATGGAAGAGATGCTGCGGGTGGTGGGCGCCGACAGCCTCGATGCGCTGATCGAACAGACCGTGCCCGCCTCGATCCGGCAAAAGCAACCGCTCGATTGGGGCAAGCCCCGCTCCGAGCGCGAAATGCTGCACCAGATGCGGGTGATCGCCTCGAAGAACAAGGTGCTGCGCTCGCTCCTGGGCCAGGGCTATCACGGCACGGTCACGCCGCCGGTGATCCAGCGCAACATCCTGGAAAACCCGGCCTGGTACACCGCCTACACCCCCTATCAGCCGGAGATCAGCCAGGGCCGGCTCGAGGCGCTCCTGAACTTTCAGACCATGGTCGCCGACCTCACCGGGCTCGAGATCGCCAATGCCTCACTGCTGGACGAGGCCACCGCCTGCGCCGAAGCCATGACCATGGCCCAGCGCATCGCCAGGTCGAAAGCCACCGCCTTCTTCATCGACAAGCATTGCCACCCGCAGAACATCGCGGTGATGCGCACCCGCGCCGCCCCCCTGGGCATCGAGATCATCGTCGGCGACCCTGAGACCGAGCTCGACCCCGCCGCCGTCTTCGGCGCCATCTTCCAGTATCCCGGCACATATGGCGTGGTGCGCGATTTCACCGACAGCATCAGCGCCCTGCACGACCACAAGGCGGTGGGCATCGTCAGCGCCGATCCGCTGGCGCTGACCATCCTCAAGGAACCGGGCGCCATGGGCGCCGATATCGCCGTGGGCACCACCCAGCGCTTTGGCGTGCCGATGGGCTATGGCGGGCCGCATGCCGCCTATATGGCGACGCGGGACAAGCACAAGCGCGCCATGCCCGGCCGCATCGTCGGGGTGTCGCGCGACAGCCACGGCAACCCTGCCTATCGCCTGTCGTTGCAGGCCCGCGAGCAGCATATCCGCCGCGAGAAAGCCACCTCCAATGTCTGCACCGCCCAGGCGTTGCTGGCGGTGATGGCCAGCTTCTATGCGGTGTTTCACGGCCCCGAGGGGCTCAAGGCCATTGCCCAGCGCATCCACCGCAAGACCGTGCGCCTGGCCCGGCGGCTCGAGGCCGCGGGCTTCGAGGTTGCCCCGCATGCCTTCTTCGACACCATCACCGTTGCCGTCGGCCCGCTGCAGAAAACCGTGCTGACCCGCGCGGTGGAAGAGGGGATCAACCTGCGCCCGGTGGGCGACGACAAGATCGGCATCACCCTTGACGAGGCCACCCGCAGCGAGACCATCGAGGGCGTCTGGCGTGCCTTCGGGATCGACGCGAAAGACGACGATCTCACCCCCGAATACCGCCTGCCCGACGCCATGCTGCGCCAGTCCGACTACCTGACCCATCCGGTCTTTCACATGAACCGGGCCGAGACCGAGATGATGCGCTACATGCGCCGGCTGGCCGATCGCGACCTGGCGCTGGACCGGGCGATGATCCCGCTGGGATCCTGCACCATGAAGCTCAACGCGGCGGCGGAGATGATCCCGATTTCCTGGCGCGAATTTGCCATGCTGCACCCGATGGCGCCGGCCGACCAGGCCGAAGGCTATCACCTCCTGATCCGCGACCTGATCGACAAGCTGTGCCAGATCACCGGCTATGACGCCATGTCGATGCAGCCCAATTCCGGCGCCCAGGGCGAATATGCCGGGCTGATGACCATTCGCCGCTATCACCAGGCCCGCGGCGAGGGCGCGCGCGACATCTGCCTCATTCCGGTCTCGGCCCATGGCACCAACCCGGCCTCGGCCCATATGGCGGGGATGAAGGTGGTGGTGGTCAAGGCCGCAGAGAACGGCGATATCGACCTCGAGGATTTCCGCGAAAAGGCGGCGGCGGCGGGCGACCGGCTGGCCGCCTGCATGATCACCTATCCCTCGACCCATGGGGTGTTCGAGGAAAGCGTGCGCGAGATCTGCCAGATCGTGCACGACCATGGCGGCCAGGTCTATATCGACGGGGCCAACCTCAATGCCATGGTCGGGCTGGTCAAGCTGGGCGAGATCGGCGGCGATGTCAGCCACCTGAACCTGCACAAGACCTTTGCCATCCCCCATGGCGGCGGCGGCCCCGGCATGGGGCCGATCGGGGTCAAGGCGCATCTGGAGCCCTACCTGCCCGCCGACCCGTTTTCCGGCGAGGAAGGCGCGGTGGCCTCGGCGCCGTTCGGCTCGGCCTCGATCCTGCCGATTTCCTGGGCCTATGTGCTGATGATGGGCGGGGCCGGGCTGACCCAGGCGACCAAGGTGGCGATTCTCAGCGCCAATTACATCGCGGCCCGGCTCAAGGGCGCCTATGAGGTGCTGTTCACCGGGCCGGGCGGGCGCGTGGCGCATGAATGCATCCTCGACACCCGCCCCTTCGCCGACAGCGCGCATGTGACCGTGGACGATATCGCCAAGCGGCTGATGGATGCGGGGTTCCACGCGCCAACCATGTCCTGGCCGGTGGCCGGCACCCTGATGATCGAACCGACCGAGAGCGAAACCAGGGCCGAGCTCGACCGCTTCTGCGACGCCATGCTGGCCATCCGCGACGAGATCGCCGAGATCGAGGCCGGGCGGATGGATGCCGAAAACAACCCGCTGAAGAACGCCCCGCACACGGTCGAAGACCTGGTGAGCGACTGGAACCGGCCCTATTCGCGCGAGGCCGGCTGCTTTCCGCGCGGCGCGTTCCGGGTCGATAAATACTGGCCCCCGGTGGGCCGGATCGACAATGTATGGGGTGACCGCAACCTGGTCTGCACCTGTCCGCCGCTGTCGGAATACGAGGACGAGGCCCCTGCCTGATACCGGGCATGGCAGGGCGCCCGCCCTGCCGCCACCGGCCCTCCTGCCCTTGAGGCGCCCGGCCGGAATGAAGAATGTCGCATTTCGGTATTGGATTACCTAAAAAGCCTGCTAATCTGGTGTCTCCACCGGATCGAGGGGGCAGACATGCGCAAGTTTCTTGAAATCGACCTGAGCGGACAGACGGTGCGGGAGGAGGCGCGCGCGGGCACGGACCTGGTGCGCGCCGGGCGCTGGCTGATTGCGAGGATGCTCAATGACGAAGCGGTGGCCGGGGCCGATCCGCTGGGCCCGGACAACCCGCTGATCTTTTCGGCAGGCCCCCTGGCCGGCACCAATTTCTCCAATGCCAACCGGATCAGCGTCGGCTGCAAGAGCCCGCTGACCGGCGGGATCAAGGAAGCCAATGCCGGCGGCACCTTTGCCACCCATATGGGACAGCTGGAAATCGCCGGCATGGTGCTGCGCGGGGCGGCGCCCGACTGGGTGGTGCTGCATGTCAGCCGCGAGGGGGTCAGCTTCACCGATGCCGCGCCGTTTCTGGGGATGGGCACCTTCGATACCGCCGCCGCGCTTTTTGCCGCCCATGGCAGCAAGACCGCGCTGGCGCTGATCGGCCCGGTGGCCGAACATGGCGGGCTGATGGCGGGCATTTCCTTCACCGACGTGGAGGGGCGCCCGTCGCGGCTGGCGGCGCGGGGCGGGGTCGGCGCGGTGATGGCGGCCAAACGGGTCAAGGCGATTGTCATCGACAAGGACCGCTTCCCGCCGATGCAGGATCAGAAAGCGGTGATGCAGGGGGTGCGGGCCTATTCAAAGGCGCTGGCCGCCGACCGCACCATCCAGGCCTTCGGCTCGACCGGAACCGCCATGGTCGCCGACCTGACCAACCATCTGGGCGCGCTGCCCACCCGCAATTTCTCGGCCGGAAGCCTGACCGAAGCGGACGAGGTGCTCAAGCTGGGCGGCGATTTCATCCGCAAGCAGAACAGCGCCCGCGGCGGCGAAACCACCCATGCCTGCATGCGCGGCTGCAAGATCAAGTGCTCGAATATCTATGTCGATGAGACCGGGGAGGAGCTGGTCTCGCCGCTGGAATATGAAACCCTTGGCCTGATGGGCTCGAATTGCGGGCTCACCGACCCTGACGACGTGGCCAGGGTCAACCGCATGGCCAACGATCTGGGGGTCGATTCGATCGAGCTGGGCGCCACGATCGGGGTGCTGATGGAGGCCGGGATCGGCGCCTTTGGCGATGTGGATTTCATGTTCGAGGTCATGGAGGAGCTGCGCCGCGGCAGCGAAAAGGGCCGGCTCTATGCCCAGGGCACCGCCCGGGTCGGGGCGCATTTCGGGGCAAGGCGGGTGCCGGTGATCAAGCGCCAGGCGATCAGCGCCTATGACCCGCGGGTGATCGAGGTGACCGGGGTCTCGATGATGCTGACGGCGCAGGGCGCGGACCATACCGCGGGCAACCTGCCCAGCTACCGGAGCGCCGACAAGCCGATCGAGACGCTGGTGCGCAAGAGCCTGGAAAAACAGATGGCGGTGGCGCTGGCCGATTCGATCGGCATGTGCATCTTTGGCGGCGAGGTCACGGCGGAAAACCTTGACCTGATCGCCACCACCATCAACCACGCGCTGGGCACCGGGATCGACGCGGATTTCCTGCGCGCGATCGGCCGCGAGACCCTGGCGCTCGAAGATCAGTTCAACCGCGCGGCCGGCTTTGACGAGGCCGACGACGCCCTGCCCGCCTTTTTCACCGAGGAGCCGCTGCCACCCACCGGCCGGCGCGCCCGCCTGGACCCGGCCGAGATCAACCGCCTCAAGCGCGAGATCCTGGCAAGCGGCGCCCTCTGAGACGCGGGGCGCGGGAGGCGCGACAAACCCCGCTTTTTGCGCCCCCGCCCTTGCAAAGCCCAAAGCGCAGCGCCACATATCTGGAAATCCAGATGTTTTCGGAGACAGGAAATGAGTGGCAGTGAAAAACTGACGTGCCTTGAATGCGGCGCGGTAAACCGGGTGCCCACCGACAAGCTGGGCGCCGGCCCCAAATGCGGCACATGCGGTGCCAGGATGAACAGCGGCAAGGTCTATGAGATTGACGCCTCCATCCTTGCCAAGGCAACCAGGAACGACACCGTGCCGTTGCTGGTGGATTTCTGGGCGCCCTGGTGCGGGCCCTGCCGGATGATGGCGCCGGAATTTGCCAAGACCGCGGCGGCGATGAAGCCGCAGGCCCGCTTTGCCAAGATCAATACCGAGGATTTCCCGGCGGTCAGCCAGAAAAACAACATTCGCGGCATCCCGACCATGATCCTCTATCAGAACGGCCGCGAAGTGGCGCGCCAGTCGGGGGCGGTGCCGGCCTCTGCGATCGAGCAGTTCGTCCGCGCCAACGGCAAGCTCAAGGGCTGAACCGGCTGTAACCGGGTCGGCTGTAAAAGGGCCTGCCTGGAAGGTCGCGCGGGCTGGATCGGCGCGGCGCACGGCACAGCATGGGCGATGCCCGCCGGACAATGTGCAGAGCTCTTTGCAAGGAAAAACCGGAAAGCGCCCGCCACCGCCACGCGGGCGCTTGACTTTACCCGCGCGCGGGGCCAGATAGGCGCGTGTTGGGGCCGTAGCTCAGTTGGGAGAGCGCGTCGTTCGCAATGACGAGGTCGTCGG
>CAZPDV010000098.1:0-7304 GCA_964585355.1 uncultured Aliiroseovarius sp. | reverse complement strand
ACGCCAAGCGCCAGCGCAGCTGGTTTCGCGCCCGGATGCGGGACTGGCAGCCGGTTGCCGCCGAGGAGCTGGAATAGTGGAAACAAGATGCGCTTCATTGAAATCAGATAAAACGCAAGGGGCGGGCGCGAACCGGATTGCAGGCAATCCGGGGGCCATGAGATCAACGATATGAAATTCGTTTCACGATACTGAAACAGCCCGGCTCACCGACGACCCCGGACATGGCCCCCTTTTGCCGTGCCCCGAATCATGCAGGGGGCTTTTGCAGGCCGCTTCATTTGTGGCACGGCAGAACCACCCGCCGGCCGGTCTTCCCAAATCTCGCACAAACCGCCAGCGCCGCCCCTACATCTTGCGCAGCCACGCCAAAGCGCAGGCGAGAATCACCGGCATGCGCCCTCAAAGCGCCCGCCAAAGTAGTAATTTCAGCTTTTTCAGACCTGTCGCAAAACTGCATCATCCGAAGATCCGACCACTTTCAGCTCGCCTCGCAAATATGTGCAATTACAATGACATTTTCCAACATGGAGATCGGCCCGATTGCGGCCGGTCTTCCACAGGGCGGCAAAATTTTCACCCCGGCCCGCCTTGCGGGGCGACATCCGCAAAAAATTGCATTAATCAGTGAAGCCCCAGGGAATTGTCTGCCACCTTTACCCACGATTGAATCGCATGAACCAAGCTGACTCGCTGCCTTCTCCGTTTCGCATCATCCCGATTGCCCGGCTTGCCAATGGCGGGCGCTGGCGTACCGAGGCCATGCGTTCCTACGGGGCGCCGGTGCTCTACTGGTTCACCCGCGGCCAGGGGCGCATCACCATTGCCGGGCAGACCTCGGGCTATGGCCCGCATAACGCGGTTTTCGTGCCGACCGGCTGCATGCACGGCTTTGAAATGTCCAGCCATGTGCATGGGCTGATCGTGGTGTTTCCCGCCGGGATCGAGGCGCGTATCGACCTGCCCGACACCCCCCTGCACCTGCGCCTGCGCGAGGCCGAGCAGCACCTGGAACTGACCAAGTTGCTGGAAAACCTGCAAAACGAGCTTGAGAGCGGCGCGCCCGAGGCGGATACGGCGCTGATCTGTCATGCGGGTCTGCTGGCGGTATGGCTGCGCCGGCAGGTCAATGAATACGAAGAACAGGCCGAGGCCGCGCCGCGCTCGTCGGCCGCGCGGCTGGCGGCGGCCTTCACCGCCCTGGTGGAAGAGGATTTCCATTCGGCCAAGTCGGTGCGCGATTATGCCCGCGAACTGGGGGTCACCCCCACCCATCTGAGCCGGGTCTGCAACAAGGCCTGCGGGCGGCCTGCCTCGGCCATCCTGGCCGACCGGGTGCATTACGAGGCGCGCCGGCTGCTGACCGAAACCCACATGCCGATCAAGGATATCGCGCGCATGCTGGGCTTTCGCTCGCCGGCCTATTTCACCCGCGCCTTTCATCAGCATACCGGCATGACCCCCTCGGCCTTTCGCCGCGGCGGCTGAACGGTTCAGCCGGTGGCGCCGCCGCCATTGCGCCCGCCATCCGGCCGCCTGCGCCCGCGCCAGCCGCCGCGCCGGCCCGGCTGCGCCCCCTCTCCCTGCACCGCCGCGCGCAAAACCGCGCTCATGGGATGGTCCGGGGCCTGGGCACCATAGGCGGCCAGCAGGGCGCCGGCCTGTTCGGCCAGGGGCGGCGTTGGCGCGGCCGCCAGAAGCCAGTCCAGAAAGATCGACCGGCACTCTCCCGCATCCAGCCCCGGCATCCGGTAGCTTTCGCGAATCACCCCGCGCGGGTCGTAAAGCCGTGCCTTTTCCTCATCCATCACCCGCCTCCTTTCCCGCCAGCACCGCCTCGATCACCGCCGCCGCCGCGCCGGCCTGAGCGGCAAGCGCCTCGGCCAGGGCCGCCGGGCTGTCACAGCCGGTTTCGCGCAACAGGAATGCCCGCGCCCCCTGCCCCAGCTTCTCCACGTCAAGCGCACCTTCTGTCAACAGCCGGGCCGCCGCCTGCAACCGCCAGAACAGCCGATACGCCCCGGCAAGCGTCGCCGCGGCCTCATCCGCGAACCAGCCGGCCCGCGCCCCCGCCCGGATCTGGCGCAGGGTCTCGCGCGGCGTGTCCGGGGCAAACAGGGTGGCGGCCTGGGCGATCAGCTCGATATCCATCAGCCGCCCCGGCCCCAGCTTGGCCTCGAACGCCCCCGCGCCCTGCCCCTTGGCCTGGGCAATACGGGCGCGCATGTCGGCCACGTCGGCCAGCACCTTGCCCGGCGCGCGCGGCTGGGCCAGCACCTGGGCGCGCACCGCCTCCACATCCGCCGCCAGCCCCGCCGGCCCCGCCAGCACCCGGGCACGGGTCAGCGCCAGATGCTCCCAGGTCCAGGCCTCGTCGCGCTGATAGGCCCCGAACGCCGCCAGCGATGTTGCCACCGGCCCCTGCCGCCCCGAAGGCCGCAGGCGCATATCCACTTCGTAAAGCCGCCCCTCGGCCATCTGCGCGGTCAGCGCAGTGACAAAGGCCTGGGTCAGGCGGGCATAATAGGGCCGGCTTGCCAGCGACCGCCGCCCGTCCGAGGCCTCGACCCCGGCCGGGTCGTAGATCACGATCAGGTCCAGATCCGAGCGCGCGGTCAACCGCCCGGCGCCCAGGCTGCCCATGCCCACCACCACCGCCCCGCGCCCCGGCGGCGCCCCGTATTTGCCCGCGAACTCGGCCACCACCACCGGCCACAGCGCCGCCACCACCGCCTGGGCAAGCTCGGCATATTGCCGCCCGGCACTGGCCGCATCAATCAGCCCGCGCAGGTGATGCACGCCGATGCGAAAGTGCCATTCGCGCCGCCAGGCCCGCGCCGCGCTCAGCGCCGCCTCGTAATCCCCTGCCGCGCCAAGCCGCGCCGCCAGTTCCGCCGTCAACGCCGCCTGCCCCGGCCAGTCGGCAAAGAAATCGCCGCCGATCACCGCGTCCAGCACCCCGGAATTGCGGCCCAGATAGCTGGCCAGTTCCGGCGCGGTGGCGGCAATGTCCACGATCAGGTCGATCAACTGCCGGTTGGCCTGAAACAGCGAAAACACCTGCACCCCGGCAGGCAGACCGGCGAGAAACCCGTCAAGCGCCACCAGCGCCTCGCGCGGGCGGTCGGCGGCGGCAAGGCGGGCCAGAAGCTCGGGTTTGAGCCGGGCAAACAGCGCCCGCGCCCGCTCCGAACGCAGCGCCGGATAGCGCTCCCAGCGGCTGACGATCGCCTCAAGCTCCGGGTCGATCTCGGGCATGGGGGGCGCCGGGGTCTCGGGCGCGAAAAAGCCCTCGGTCAGCTCGTGCACCTCGGCCATGACCTGCAACAGCCGCGCCTCGAG
Source organism: uncultured Aliiroseovarius sp. (assembly GCA_964585355.1). Classification (GTDB taxonomy): domain Bacteria; phylum Pseudomonadota; class Alphaproteobacteria; order Rhodobacterales; family Rhodobacteraceae; genus JAAEUB01. The sequence goes on along the minus strand of CAZPDV010000098.1, from coordinate 3,962 downwards.
CGGCGCCGGATCGCCCTGCCCCATCATCATGGCCAGGCGGCGAAAGCCCTCGGGCTCGGCCGGCAGCTTGTGGGTCTGGGCGTCATTGACCATCTGCAGCCGATGCTCGACCTCGCGCAGGAAGCGATAGTGGCGGGTCAGGGTCCTGGCCACCTCCCCCGGCACCCAGCCCTTTTCGGCCAGCGCCGCAAGCCCCGCCACCGTGCCGCGCTGGCGCAGATCCGGGTCGCGCCCGCCGGCAATCAGCTGACGGGTCTGGGTGAAGAACTCGATCTCGCGAATGCCGCCGCGCCCCAGCTTCAGGTCATGCCCGGCCAGGGTCAGCGGCCCGTGCAGCCCCTTGGCCGAGCGGATGCGCAGGCGGATGTCGTGGGCGTCCTGGATGGCGGCGAAATCCAGGTGCTTGCGCCAGATGAAGGGGGCGAGCCGGGTCAGAAACGCCGCCCCCGCCGCCACATCCCCCGCGGCCGGGCGCGCCTTGATCAGGGCCGCGCGCTCCCAGGTGCGGCCCAGGCTCTCATAATACCGCTCGGCCGCTTCCATCGAGACACAGACCGGCGTCACCGACGGGTCGGGCCTGAGCCGCAGATCGGTGCGAAACACATAGCCTTCGTGGGTTTTCTCGGACAGCATCGCCACCATGCGCCGGGTGGCGCGGATCAGGGCGGCGCGGGCCTCGTGGAAATCGTCGTGCCCATAGCGGGCCTCGTCGAACAGCATGATCAGGTCGATATCCGAGCTGTAATTGAGCTCATGCGCCCCCATCTTGCCCATGGCCAGCGCCACCGCGCCGCCGGCAGCAGCCATGTCGCCCTCGCCCTGCCCCGGCAGCTTGCCGCGGGCGATCTCGCGCCCGACCTGAAAGGAAAGTGCGGCCTGGGTGGCCCTGTCGGCCAGCGCGGTCAGCGCCCCGGTCACCTCCTCCAGGCTCCAGACCCCGCCAAGATCGGCCAGCCCGGTGAGCAGCGCCACCCGGCGCTTGGCCTGGCGCAGGGCGCTGCGCAAGGCGGCCTCGCCATCGCCGGTAATGGTCAGCGCCTCCTGCAATGCCTGTTCGGGCGCGTCTTGCAAGGCCGGCGCCAGCCACGCGGCCTCACGCGCGATCAGCCCCGCCAGATAGGGGCTCGAGCCAGCCGCGCCGACAATCAGCGCCTCCAATTCCGGCGCCAGATCCGGCAGCCGCATGACCGCCTCCCGCCCCTGCTCGGGGGTGAAGGCAAGCGGCGTGCGGGTCAGGCGGGCGGCGAAGGGGCGCATGGTCATGGGCGCAGGATGTGGTGCCCGGCCTGCAGGGTCAAGGGAAACGGCGCCGGGGTGGCGCGCCGGTGGATGGCAGGATCGGCAAGCATCCCGCTCCCCGATCAGCCCCTTCCCCGGCCCAAAGCGTCCAGATCGTCCAGGCCATGCGCCATTTCCCATTCCTGCATGACATCGCCGCCAACCGTCCGCAGCCCGGCCAGCTCAAAGCGCGGCGCTTCGGCCAGGTGCTCCAGGCCCAGCGGCCCCAGGGCCGGCCGCCCGTCGGCGCCAAGCGCCAGGCCCGCGCCGAAAACCACCAGCCGGTCCACCAGCCCGGCCGTCAGCAGCCCGGCCGCCAATATCCCGCCGCCCTCGCAGAAAACCCGGGTCAGCCCGGCCGCGGCCAGGGCCGCCATCGCCTGCCCCAGATCCAGCCGCCCGGCTTGTGCCTCCACCGCAAACAGCCGCGCGCCAAGCCGCTCCCATGCGGCAATCCGCCCCGGCTCGGCCGCGCCTGAATGGATCAGCCAAAGCGGCACCTCCCCCGCCGTGCGCGCCAGCCGCCCATCCAGGGGCAGGTCCAGCCCCCGCGCCAGCACGATCCGCACCGGCTGATGCCGCATCCCGAGGCCGCGCACATCCAGCATCGGGTCATCCGCCCGCGCCGTGCCGGCACCGATCATCACCGCGTCATGGCGGGCGCGTTCGGCATGGACCACCCGCCGCGCCTCGGGCCCGGTGATCCAGCGGCTCTCGCCCGAGGCGGTGGCAATGCGCCCGTCAAGGCTGCTGGCAAGTTTCAGGGTCAGCATCGGTCGGCCGCGCCTCACCCGGCTGAGAAAGCCGCGCTGGTCGCGCCGGGCCTCGGCCGCGCCCACCCCTTCGCACACCTCGATGCCCGCCGCCCGCAGCCGGGCGACCCCGGCCCCGTTCACGCGCGGATCCGGGTCGCGCAACGCCACCACCACCCGCGCCACCCCTGCAGCGATCAGCGCATCGGCGCAGGGCGGGGTCTTGCCGGTATGGGCGCAGGGTTCCAGCGTCACATAGGCGGTGGCACCGCGCGCCTTCTCTCCGGCCTGGGCCAGCGCCACCACCTCGGCATGCGGACGCCCGCCCGGCCGGGTCACGCCGCGGCCGACGATCCGGTTTTCCGCCACGATCACACAGCCCACCGCCGGGTTTGGCGCCACCTGGCCAAGCCCGCGCCGGCCCAGCGCCAGCGCCAGCCGCATATAGCGCTGATCGGCGCCGCTCACTCGTCTTCCGGGCCTTGCGGGCGCAGCTCGCTCACGAATTTGTCGAAATCATCCGGGTTCTGGAAGTTCTTGTAAACGCTGGCAAAACGCACATAGGCCACGGTGTCGATCCGGGCCAGGCTCTCCATCACGATCTCGCCAATCGTGGCCGAGGGAATGTCGGTCTCGCCCATGCTTTCCAGCCGCCGCACGATCCCCGAAATCATCTGGTCGATCCGCTCGGGTTCGATCGGGCGCTTCTGCATCGAGATCCGGATCGAGCGCTCCAGCTTGTCGCGGTCGAACGCCTCGCGCCGTCCATTGGTCTTGATCACCACCAGGTCGCGCAACTGCACGCGCTCATAGGTGGTAAAGCGGCCACCGCAGGCCGGGCAGAACCGCCGCCGCCGGATCGCCGAATGGTCCTCGGCCGGCCGTGAATCCTTTACCTGAGTGTCAACATTTCCGCAAAACGGGCAGCGCATGCCGGTCCCCTTCCATCCTTGCCTGTCATACCTCGATCATGGGGCTGATGCCCTCTTGTACACAGGAACTATAGGCCAGCGCCAAGGATTTGTGTAGAGGCGATTTCAGGCCGCAAGATAGGCCGCGCTTCTGCCCCGGACGGGGCTTGCGGGCCGCGCGCTTTCGCTATAAACGCAATTAAGAATTATTCGCATTTGAGGGACGATGAGCAAAACCCGCAAGAATGGCTGGCGCCTCGCCCCCGGCAGCGCCTCGCTGGGCGAAGTCAATGGCTCGGTGCCGGTGGCGCGCGGCGCCGGATTTCGCCGCTTCCTGTCCTTCTTCGGCCCCGGTTACCTGGTGGCGGTGGGCTATATGGACCCCGGCAACTGGGCCACCGCCCTGGCCGGCGGCTCGGCCTTTGGCTACACGCTGCTGTCGGTGGCGCTTCTGTCCAACATCATGGCGATCGTGCTGCAGGCGCTGGCGCTGCGGCTGGGCATCGCCGCCGGGCGCGACCTGGCGCAGGCCTGCCGCGACGCCTATTCCCCGGCCCTTGGCCTTGTGCTGTGGATCCTGGCCGAAGGCGCGATCATCGCCACCGACCTGGCCGAGGTGATCGGCACCGCCATCGGGCTCAACCTGCTGTTTGGCATCCCGCTGGAAATCGGCGTGGTGCTGACCGCGCTGGACGTGGTGCTGATCCTGTGGTTGCAGGGCAAGGGCTTTCGCCTGCTCGAAGCGGTGGTAATCGCCCTGACCGTGGTGATCTTCGCCTGTTTCGCGGTGGAAATGGCCTATGCGCAGCCCGATATCGGCGCGGTGCTGGCGGGCTTCATCCCCCGCCGCGAGATCGCCCAGAGCCCGGAGATGCTCTATCTTGCCCTGGGCATCCTCGGCGCCACGGTGATGCCGCACAACCTCTATCTGCACAGCTCGATCATCCAGACCCGCGACATCGGCCCGACCCGCGCCGACAAGCTGGACGCGATCCGCATGGGCACGATCGATTCCACCCTG
>CAZPDV010000097.1:0-7342 GCA_964585355.1 uncultured Aliiroseovarius sp. | reverse complement strand
ACAGCATCTGCACGTCGCGTGCCCGCACGTCCTTGCCGTTGACCTTGTAGGCCGAGCCGGCATCGCGGGTGATCCGGCGCACGATCTCGAGGCTGTCGCTGTCATTGAAGCCGGCAGGCGCCAGCCGGTCGGAATTGTCGATCAGGATCGAGACTTCGGCGAAATTGCGGGCGGGCCTGGTGGCGGCGCCGGCAAAGATCACGTCCTCCATGCCGCCGCCGCGCATCGCCTTGGGCCGGTTTTCGCCCATCACCCAGCGCAGCGCCTCAAGCAGGTTCGACTTGCCACAGCCATTGGGCCCGACCACGCCGGTAATGCCGTCGGCAATCACCAGATCGGTCGGATCGACAAAGCTCTTGAAGCCATTCAACCGGAGCTTGGAAAACTGCACGGGTACCCTTCACATGATTCTCACAGGTTCCCGATTTTCGGGAGGGAACGGTACGGAGTCAACGCCGAACACCCGATATGGGGGAATTTGGCGACTTATCCACAAGATATGGCCGGGCGCAGGGCCGGATGTGGCATTTCGCCGGGGGATATGCACGCGCTCTTGACCGGCGGGGCGATTTTGCGCCAAATGGCCGGGCATGGTTCCCCGCGACCGGGTGCAAAGCACCTTGGGGAGAATAGGGAATGCGGGCAGGGCGACCCAAACAGGGGCCCGAAGCCGCAGCCGCCCCCGCGACTGTACGTGGTGAGCGCCTGCCGGATACCACTGGGCCACGGCCCGGGAAGGTGGCAGGGGCGTTTGATCCACAAGCCAGGAGACCTGCCATGCGTGAACCGAAACCGCCCGGCGGGGAGCCGGGAAAAGGAGCAAGTGACATGACGACCACGACCCTGACCCATGAGCGCACCGCCAGCCTGAGCCTTGGCGGCGTTTTCCTGGCCATCGCCAGCGCGCTGGTGCTGCTGTATTTCGCGGGCTTTGCCGAGGCGGGCAAATACCACGATTCGGCGCATGACACCCGTCACACCCTGGCCTTTCCCTGCCACTGACGGCTTTCAGCCCTCCATTCATGCAAAGCGCCCGCGCCGTTTTCCGGCGTGGCCGGCGCGTGCGTGCAGCTTTGAAAGGCCGGATACATGACCATGAGAATTTTCGTCAACGCGCTGTTTGCCGGGATCATTGCCGGGGTGCTGGTGGTGCTGCTGCAATACCTGCTGACCGAGCCGCTGATCCTTGAGGCGGAAGAATACGAGAGCGGCGCCAAGGTGCATTTTGCCGGGCTGGCCGAGCCGGGGGTGATGCATGACCACGGCGCCAATGCCGCCGCCGCTGCCCCGGCCGCCCCCGAGGACGGGGCCGAGAGCCTGGCCGCGCGCTTCAGCCTCGCCTTTGCCGCCGACTTCGTGGTTTACGTGGCCTGGGCGCTGATCCTGTCGGCGCTGGTCTCGGTGGCGCTGGCGCAGGGCTATCGGATCAGCGTGAAGAACGGGCTGTTATGGGGGATCGCCGGGTTTGTCGCGGTGCATGTGGCGCCGGGGGTCGGCCTGGCGCCGGAACTGCCGGGGATCCCCGCCGCCGACCTGCATGCGCGTCAGCTGTGGTGGATCGGCACGGTGCTGGCGGCGGCGCTGGCCATGGGACTTTTCGCCTTTGGCAAGAACCCGTTTGCCCTTGCCGTGGCGGTGGCGCTGTTGGTGATCCCGCATGTGATCGGGGCGCCGGAACTGGCACAGCCGGCGGGGCTGGCGCCGCCCTCTCTGGCCGCCGAATATGTGGCGCGTTCCTATGCGGTGGCGCTGGCCGGCTGGTCGGTGCTGGGGCTGGCGATGGGCTGGCTGTGGAGCCGCGGCCAGGCCGCCTGACATCTGAAACGGAGCATAGCCATGCATACCAAGATCCCCGCCACCATCGTCACCGGCTTTCTCGGTGCCGGCAAGACCACCCTGATCCGCCACATGCTCGACCATGCCGGCGGGCGGCGCATCGCGCTCATCATCAACGAGTTCGGCGACCTTGGCGTGGATGGCGATATCCTCAAGGGGTGCGGCAACGAGGCCTGCGGCGACGAGGATATCGTCGAGCTTTCCAACGGCTGCATCTGCTGCACCGTGGCCGAGGATTTCATCCCTACCATGCAGGCGCTGATCGCGCGCGCCGACCCGCCCGATCACATCGTGATCGAGACCTCGGGGCTGGCCCTGCCGCAGCCGCTGGTGCGCGCCTTTGGCTGGCCCGACATTTCCACCCGCGTCACCGTTGACGGGGTGGTGGCGGTGGTCGATGGCCCGGCGGTGGCCGAGGGGCAGTTTGCCGCCAACCTGGCCGCGGTCGATGCCCAGCGCCGGGCCGATGACGGGCTGGACCATGAAACGCCCCTGTCCGAGCTTTTTGCCGATCAGATGGCGTCGGCCGACATGGTGGTGGTCAACAAGGCCGACCTGCTGGGCGAGGCCGCGACCGAGGCGCTGATCGCCCGGCTTGAACAGGAGACCCGCGAGGGCGTGCAGGTGGTGCGCGCCGCGCATGGGGCGCTGCCGGTCGAGGTGCTGCTGGGCCAGGGCGCGGCGGCCGAGGACGACATGGAGGCGCGCCACGAAATCCACCATCACCACCACCATCACGACGACGAGGAGGAGGGTGGCCATCACCACGAGCACGGCCATGACGAGTTTGAAAGTTTCGTCGTCGAGCGTGGCGAGGTCAGCGACCCGGACGCCTTTGCCAGGCAGGTCGCCGATACCATCCGGGCGCATGGCATCCTGCGCCTCAAGGGCTTTGTCGCGGTGGAAGGCAAGCCCATGCGCCTGACCCTGCAGGCGGTCGGCCCGCGCGTGGACAGCTATTTCGATCAGCCCTTCGGCACCGCGCCGCGCACCACCCGGCTGGTGGTGATCGGCGAGGCCGGCCTGGACCGCGCCGCCATCGCCGCCGCCCTGTCGGCGTGAACATCGCCCCCGCCTCGCCACGCGCGCCGGGGCCGGCGGCGCTTCTGGCCGAAAGCGCCGCCCTGATGCAGGCGCTTTTCCCGCCCGAGGACAATTTCAACCTCGACCCGGCGGGGCTGGAAGCGGCGCATATCCACTTCTTCGCGGCCGGGGAAGCGGGCGCAACCCTGGGCATTGTCGCCCTGGCCGATATGGGGGAATATGGCGAGGTGAAAAGCCTGTTCGTTGCCGAGGCGGCCAGGGGGCGGGGGCTGGGCGCCCGCCTGCTCGCCCATGTCGAGGCCGAGGCCCGCGCCCGGAAACTGCCGCTGCTCAGGCTGGAGACCGGCAACCGGCTGCATGCGGCCCTCGCGCTTTATGAAAAGGCAGGTTTCCGCCGCCGCCCGCCCTTTGGCGCCTATCCCGATGCCCGCACCTCGGTTTTCATGGAAAAACCGCTTGATCGGGCGGCGCCCTAGGCTTCTTCTGTTCCAAAATATCCCCGCCGGAGGCTCCCGCCCCCGAAACCCGCGCAAAGGTTCGATCTGATGCATCTGCTTGCAGCCACTCCCGGAAGCGTTGACGAAGGCAAGGAGCCGGTCGATCTGGGGCAGAGCCCGGCCGATATCGTGTTCATCTCGGCCGCCGATACCGAGCTTGCCGCGCTCAGTGCGGCGCGTGCGGAAATGTCGGCGCCGCCGACGCTGCGCCTGGCCAACCTCACCCACCTGGCGCATCCCATGTCGGTGGACCTGCATCTGGACCAATGCGCCACCGGCGCGCGGCTGGTGATTGCCAGGGTCCTGGGCGGGACCGGCTACTGGAAATACGGGGCCGAGCAATATGCGGCGCGGCTGCGCGAGGCGGGCGTGCCGCTGGCGCTTTTGCCGGGGGATGACAAGCCCGACCCGGAGCTCAAGGCGCTGTCCACGGTTTCGGATGCGGATTATGCGGCGCTCTGGGCCTATCTGGTGGAGGGCGGGCCGGAAAATGCCACGGCGTTTCTGGCCTATGGGAAGGCGATGCTGGAAGGCGGCGACAAGCCGGCGCCGGCGCGGCCGCTGCTGCGGGCCGGGGTCTATTGGCCGGGGGCGGGGGTGGCCGACCTGGCCACTGCCGGCGCGGCCTGGCGTGACGGCGCGCCGGTGGTGGCGGTGGTGTTTTACCGGGCGTTGTTGCAAGGCGCCGGGCTCAACCCGATCAACCGGCTGGTGCGGGCGCTGCTTCGGCAGGGGCTGAACCCGCTGCCGGTTTTCGTGGCGTCGCTGAAAGACCCGGTTTCGGCGGCGACGCTCGAGCGCCTGTTTGGCGAAGCGCCGCCCGAGGTGATCCTGAACGCCACCGCCTTCGCCGTGGGCTCGGCCGATCAGGGGGCAGGCGGCGCGGGGGCATCGAACCCCCTTGCCGCCCCCGCCGCCAATGGCGCGCCGGTGTTCCAGGTGGTGCTCTCCGGCGGGTCCGAGGCGGCGTGGGAGGAGGGCACGGCAGGCCTTTCGGCGCGCGACATCGCCATGAATGTGGCCCTGCCCGAGGTGGACGGGCGGGTGCTGTCGCGGGCGATTTCCTTCAAGGGCGAGGCCTTTTTCGACGAGGCCACCCAATGCCCGATCGCCGCCTATCAGGCGCAGGGCGACCGGGTGCAGTTCGTGGCCGAGCTGGCGGCCGGCTGGGCGCGGCTGCGCGCGGCTCCGGCACGGGAGCGCCGGGTGGCGCTGGTGCTGGCCAATTATCCCAACCGGGACGGGCGGCTGGCCAACGGGGTCGGGCTCGACACCCCGGCGGCGACGGTGCGGGTGCTGGAAATGCTGGCGGGCGCGGGCTATCGGGTGGTCAACAGGCCGGCGGACAGCGACGCCCTGATGCAGGCCATTCTGGCCGGGCCGACCAACTGGCTGACCGACCGGGCCCGGCGCGAGGGCGGGGTCACGCTTTCGCTGGCCGAGTATCAGATCGACTATGGCCAGTTGCCGTGGGAGCTGCGCCAGAGCATCGAGGCCCGCTGGGGCGCGCCCGAGGATGACCCGTTCTTCACGCCGGGGCGCACCGATTGCGGGCATTTCACCCTGTCGGTGCTGCACTTCGGCAATGTGGTGGTGGGGGTGCAGCCGGCGCGCGGCTACAATATCGACCCGACCGAGACCTATCACTCGCCCGACCTGGTGCCGCCGCATCACTATCTGGCGTTCTATTTCTGGCTCCGGCACCAGTTTCGCGCCCATGCCATCGTGCATATGGGCAAGCATGGCAACCTGGAATGGCTGCCCGGCAAGGCGCTTGCCCTGTCAAGGGCCTGCTGGCCCGAGGCGGTGCTGGGGCCGGTGCCGCATGTCTATCCGTTCATTGTCAACGACCCCGGCGAGGGCAGCCAGGCCAAGCGTCGCGCCAGCGCGGTGATCATCGACCACCTGACCCCGCCGCTGACCCGGGCGGAAAGCTATGGGCCGATGCGCGACCTCGAGGCGCTGGTGGATGAATATTACGAGGCGGCCGGGGTGGACCCGCGCCGGATCGACCATCTGCGGCGCGAGATCCTGTCGCTGTCGGCGGTGACCGGGCTGGATCAGGATGTGGGGTTCGAGGGCGACGAGGAGGGCGACCTGGCCCGGCTTGACGCCTATCTGTGCGAGCTCAAGGAGGCGCAGATTCGCGACGGGCTGCATGTTTTCGGGGTCTCGCCCCAGGGCAGGCTGGCGCGCGACCTGGTGCAGGCGCTGGTGCGGGTGCCGCGGGGCGAGGGCAAGGGCGGCGATGCCTCGCTGTTGCGGGCGCTGGCCGAGGACCTTGCGCTGGGCTTCGACCCGCTGGATTGCGACATGGCCGCGCCCTGGGAGGGGCCGCGCCCGGAGGTCCTGGACACGGGGGGGGTGTGGCGCACGGCCGGCGATACGGTGGAGCGGCTGGAAGAGCTGTCGGCGCGGCTGATCGGGGCGATAACCGCTGATATTGGAAACACCGGATCGCGTGCGATCCGGTTCGCGCCCGACCCCGCCCCCCAGGGCGGGCGCGAAATGCGCCCCCCCTCGGTGCCGGGCACGAACCTGCCGATGGAGAGCTGCGGCCCGCGCACAACCGCCGTTCTGGACGAAATCCGCAACCGCGTGGCCCCTGCCGTCGAAGCCTGTGGTCCGGCCGAGGGGGAAGGCCTGCTCACCGCGCTCTCCGGCCGCTTCGTGGCGCCCGGCCCCTCTGGCGCGCCGACCCGTGGGCGGCTCGATGTGCTGCCGACCGGGCGCAATTTCTATTCGGTGGACAGCCGCGCCGTGCCCACCCCCACCGCCTGGGCGCTGGGCTGGAAAAGCGCCAATCTGCTGATCGAGAAATACCTGCAGAGCCATGGCGACTGGCCGCGGGCGATGCTGCTGACCGCCTGGGGCACGGCCAACATGCGCACCGGCGGCGACGATATTGCCCAGGCGCTGGCGTTGATGGGGGTCAAGCCGCGCTGGGACAGTGCCAACCGGCGGGTGGTGGGGTTCGAGATCATCCCGCTGGGCGCGCTGGGGCGGCCGCGGGTGGATGTGACCTTGCGCATTTCCGGGTTTTTCCGCGATGCCTTTCCGGGGCTGGTGGCGCTGGTGGACAATGCCGCGCGCGCGGTCATGGCGCTGGACGAACCCGAGGCCGACAATCCGGCGGCGGCGCGCGCCCGGGCGGGCGAGGCAACGGCGCGGGTCTATGGGGCGCGACCGGGGGCGTATGGCGCCGGGTTGCAGGCGATGATTGACGAGCGGCTGTGGGCCGACAAGGCCGACCTGGCCGAGGCTTACCTGGAATGGGGCGGCTATGCCTATGGCGCCGAGGGCGAGGGGGTGCGCGACCGCGCCGGGCTGGAGGCGCGGCTGCGCCAGGTCGAGGCGATCGTGCAGAACCAGGACAACCGCGAGCATGACCTGCTGGACAGCGATGACTATTATCAGTTCGAGGGCGGGGCGGCGGCGGCGGTCTCGACCCTGCAGGGGCGCGACCGGCCGATCTTTCACAACGATCACTCGCGCCCCGAGCGGCCGGTGATCCGCACGCTCGAGGATGAAATCGGCCGCGTGGTGCGGTCGCGCGTGGTCAATCCGAAATGGATCGAGGGGGTCAAGCGGCACGGCTACAAGGGCGCGTTCGAGATGGCGGCGAGCGTGGATTACCTGTTTGCCTTTGCCGCCACCACCGGGGCGGTGAAGAGCCACCATTTCGACCTGGTGCATGCGGCGTTTCTGGAGGACGAGGACACGCGCGCCTTTATCGAGGCGCATAACGCGCCGGCCTTGCGCGAGATTGCCGAGCGCCTGAACGAGGCGATCGAGCGGGGGCTGTGGGTGCCGAAATCGAACGCGGCGCGGGGGGTGATCGAGCGCGTGCTGGGCGGCGGGCCCTCGCCGGGCGCGGCCTGATGGCCCCGGCCGAGCCTGATTGGAGGCCTCCGGCGGGAGTATTTGGCGAAAGGTGAAGCCAGGCGGTTGCCTTGGCGATGCGG
>CAZPDV010000096.1:0-7346 GCA_964585355.1 uncultured Aliiroseovarius sp. | reverse complement strand
AGTGGACTGAAAATCCTCGTGTCGGTGGTTCAAATCCGCCCCCGGGCACCACTTTAACCACCGCAATGCGCCTCTGACGAACCTTGAACGGGTCGGCATCGGCGTTGTCGGCCGCCATTGGCCCTGTTTTCAGCATCTGCGCGGGCATCTGTCAGGCGGGAAATTGCTGGCTCGGGCGGTACCGTTTCCCGGGGTTTCCGGGCCGGCTGAAGCGACAGATTTTCCTTAAAAACAAGGTGAATTGCCGGTAGATTCCCGGGCTGCGTTAAGCATTGTGTAACCGTGGCCAAGTGAAACTGCCCTTGTGTTTCATGGGGGAGCTATAGGGGAGTTTCACGATGCCTACCATTTTCCGTTCCATACTGATGTCGCTTGCCGTCGCGCTGGCGATTGCGCCGGCCGCCACCTTCGCCCAATCGGTCACACGGGCGAGTGTTGCGTCGAATATCGGGCAGCAGATGACGGTCTATCTGACCGGCTACAGTTACTGGGACAACACGCCGCCCGGTTCTGCCGCCATTGCCAAGCCGGTTATTCATCGCCGGGCCGGTGGTCGCGGTACCTATAACAATCCGATCACCCTGGCGGTCGGCCATTCGCTCAACGGGCGCCGTCAGACGCTGGATTTTCCCGCGGGCACGCGGTTCTATTTCCCGCAACTGCGCAAATACGCGATTGTGGAGGATGTCTGCGGCGATGGGCCCCGGCCGCAAAACGGGCCGTGTCATACCGGGCGCAACGGCCTGCCCTGGGTGGATATCTATGTTGATGGCAAGCGCGCGGGCAACCGTGTTGCCAATTCATGCATGAACCGGATTACCGGGTTTCACAAGGTGGTTCTCAACCCTGGTCGGAACCTGCCGGTCACTCCTGGCCCGCTGGCCGAATCCGGCTGTCCGATGTTCTGAACCACAGGTCGAAGGGCATGAGAACAAGCGCCGGGTCGTTGCGGAATGACCCGGCGCATTGATTCGGGCGCAGGCAGACAGCGGGGCGATTGTCCCTTATCTGTCATTAATGCCCGGTCAGGCGGTTATTGTGTCGATTCGCGGCGCGAAAGCGGGAAATTTATCGTGACAATCAGGGAAAATGCACGGTTTTTGTTTAAATTCCCCTTGGTTTTCGGCTATCAAGGGCGTGGGTAAGGGGCAAAACATGAAGACGGTTTTGCGATGCCTGGGGGATTCCCTTTGAATATCCGGTTTGCACTTTCCTGCCCCCCGCCGGGTTGGGCAAGGTCGGCGGCTGCGCGCCACCGGGGCGGCCGGGGTTCAGGCAGGGGAGGAGAGCGACATGCGCGGAACCGGGTATGAGTTCCGCTTCGACCCGCCTTCCCCGCAACGTGCGAAAACCATCTTTGCGGATCCCGGCCGGGTACGAAGCAGGAAAGCGACGCGCTATCTGATCGCCTTTGCGGTGATCGTTCTGGCATGGGGGATCTTCCTTTTTTCGGATGCCTTGACCAGGCGGCCGCTGAAAACCGCGGCGATTGCGCAAAATGGCCTTGTCTCTGGTGAGACCCAGCGCTTTCTTTCGCAGGAGGGCACGCCAGTTGCCGGTGCCGGGCCGTTCGCCGCCGGGGCAGAGCCGCCCCAGCCCCTGATCGACGCCGCCGGTGTCGCCGCGCAAACCATTGATTGCCGCCCGCCGGCGCCCGGCATGATGGCCGCCAATGCCGCCAGTGACGGGCGCGCCGCCATGCGGGTTTTTGCCTATATGCCCAGCGAACAGGCGCGTGGGCAGTTTTCCCTGGCCCGCGATTGCGGGGCGATCGACGTTCTGCTGCCGGACTGGTTTGCCATTTCTCAGCCGGACCTGGCGCTGGATGTCCGCTCCTTTGACGCGGAAAGCAAGCTTGCCACCGGGGATTTCCTCAAGGAACGTGGCGCGGCGCTTGAGCTCTATCCGGTGATTGGCATGGGGCCGGGGGCCGACCGGCAGGCGATCTTGCGGGCGCTCGGGGATGCGGCCAGCCGCAAGCGGCTTTTCGACGACATGATCGAGGCCGCCGAGGTGGTGCAGGCGGATGGGTTCTGCCTGGATTTCGGGCGGATCACCGCGGCAGAGGCGCCGGGGATCGGGGCGTTTGTTGCCCGCGCCAGGGCCAGCCTTGCCGAGAACGGCCTGCAAACCTGCCTGATCCTCAGGGCGACGGACGAGGCATGGCAAGCGCCGGCGCTGCGCGAGGCAAGCGATTTCGTGGTGGTCAAGACCTTCATCGAGCCGTGGTCGGGCTCTCCCACCGCGCCGAGCGCGCCGGAGCCCTGGTTTGCCGAAACGGTCGATGCGCTGGCCCGGCATTTCGGCAAGGAGCGGCTGATCGTTGCGCTGGGCACGGCCTCGTATGACTGGATCAGCGGCGTGGCAGTGCCGGAAAAGATCAGTTTTGGCGAGGCCATGGCCCGGATCGAGCGCGCCGGCGCCCAGGTGACCTTCGCCCCGCAGGCGCGCAACCCCCAGAGCATCTTTCGCGACCGCTCCGGTCGGCGCCATCACCTGTGGATGCTGGATGCGGCGACGCTTTTCAACCAGCTGCAACTGCTGCGCGCGGCGGGGATCGGCAATGTCGCGGTCTGGGATCTTGGAAACGAGGACAGCGCGGTGTGGAACACCCTGGTCAAGCCGCCGAGCATGCCGCTGGCCGAGTATGTTCCGTTTACCAATGTGCTGATCGAGGATTACCTTTCCTATACCGGGAAAGGGCCGTTCATCCGGGTCACGGCCCCGGCCAGGATCGGCCAGAGGGTGGTCACGCAGGACCCTGCTACCGGCAGGATCACGGCGCTTGGCTATACCCGCCTGCCGCAGCCGGTGCGCATGGAGCGGTTCGAGCGCCCGGCGCCGGGCAAGGTGGCGCTTACCTTCGATGACGGGCCGGATCCGAAATATACCAGGGCCATTCTTGACGAACTCAAGGCCCTGAACGTACCGGCCGGGTTTTTCGTGATCGGCAGCCATATCTGGCAGAACCGCGACCTGATCAGGCGCATGATCGACGAGGGGCACCTGGTCGGCTCGCACAGTTTCTGGCACCCGGACATGCGCCGCGTATCCGAATCGCGCAATGTGTTCGAGCTGAACATGACCCAGCGGGTGCTGTCCTCGGCCACCGGGCGCACCACCTTGCTGTTTCGCGAGCCCTACCAGCGCACCGAGGGGCCGCTCAACCTCAAACAGGCGACCCCGGTCTGGGAGGTGCAGAATCTGGGCTATATCTATGTCAGCAGCAATGTCGCGCCGCATGACTGGGAGGATCTCAACCGCTATCAGATTGCCGAGGACATCGTGCAGGAAGTGGAGCAGAACGGTGGCAACGTGATCGCGCTGCATGACGGCGGCGGCGACCGCGCGGAAGTGGTGGCAGCGGTTCCCCTGGTGGTCAAGGCCCTGCGCGCGCGCGGCTATGAATTTGTCAGCCTGGCCGATCTTCTGGGGCTGGATCGGGCCACCCTGATGCCGAAGGCGGAACTGGCCGGCAGCGACGTGGTGTTCAACGTGTCGTTTCGCGCCATCAATTCGGTGGGCAACCTGTGGCGCACCCTCTTTCTGAGCGCCATTGCCATCGGGGTGGTGCGTTCCCTGATCATGCTGGTGCTGGCGATCCGGCGCAAACCGCATTTCGTGGGCTCGTTCGGGCGCTTTGCGCCGCCGGTCAGCGTGGTGATCCCGGCCTATAACGAAGAGGACACGATCATCGAATCGGTCAATTCGGTGCTGGCGCTGAATTACCCGAACCTTGAGGTCGTGGTGGTCGATGACGGCTCGACCGACCGGACATTCGACCTGCTGCTGGAGCATTATTCGCGCAACCCGAAGGTTCAGATCATCGCCCAGTTCAATCAGGGCAAGTGGCGGGCGCTGAATGTCGCGCTGGAATCGGTAAGCTCGGAATTTGTCATCTGCATTGACGCCGATACCCGCATTGACGAGCGCTCGGTGCTCAAGCTGGTCGGGCATTTCCGCGACCCGCTGGTGGGGGCGGTGGCCGGCAAGGTCAAGATCATCAACCGCAAGCGCCTGCTGACCAAATTGCAGGTGCTGGAATACATGGTGGCGCAGGAGATCGACCGGCGCGCGGCCGAGACGCTCAACGCGATGATGGTGGTGCCGGGGGCGATCGGGGCGTGGCGGGTCAGCGCGGTCAAGGCCTGCGGTGGCTATTCCGGCGATACCATGACCGAAGATGCCGACCTGACCGTGACCATGAACCGGCTTGGCTATACCATCTGTTACGAGGAAAACGCGGTTGCCGAGACCCGCGCCCCCGAGACGGTGCGGCAGCTTCTGTCGCAGCGGGCGCGCTGGTCGCTGGGCATGCTGCAACTGGCCCGCAAGCACCGCGGCGCCGTGCGCGAGGGGCATGCGCTTGGCTGGTTCGCCCTGCCCGATCTTATCATCTTCGGCTATGTGCTGGCATTTCTGGCGCCGGTAGCCGACCTGCTTTTCCTGAGCTTTCTGGTCGATCAGGTACAGTCCTTCTGGTTTGGTCAGCCGACCCATTTCGACGTGTCGCCGGCGCTTTTGCTGACCTATGCCGCGCTGCCGCTGGTCGATCTGGTGGTGGTGCTTGCCGCGCATGCCTTCGACCGGAGCGAGCGGGCCTCGATCGTGCTGCTGTCTCCGGTGCAGCGGCTGGTGCTGCGGCCGCTGCTCTATTTCACCGCCATTCGCGCGGTGTGGCGGGCAATTACCGGGCGCCTGGTGAAGTGGACCAAGGCGCACCGCGCCCAGGCACAGGCGGCCCCGTCCACAGGGCTTGAAAATGCGTCGTAGGCGGTTTCTTCAGGGCAGCCTGGCGGGGATTGGCGCGCTTGCCGGCGGCCCGTCCCTTGCCGGATTTTCCGCCAATGTGCCGCGCCCGGTCTTTACCATCCTCACCGGGATCGACCTGCGCGGCGACGGGCAGGTTCTGGCCACGGTGCTTGCGGCCTTTGCCCGGCAGGGCCTGCCGGTGGCCTGTGTCATTGACCCGGCCGACAGCGGCAAGGGCGCCGTGCCGGCCGACAATGCCGCGCATGCGGTGCTGCGCGACCATCTGGGGCGCGACGGCGGGTTGATAGAGCTGATCGCCTATCACCGCGACCTCCTGACGCTCACCCCCCATGCCATGGCACGGGCGGCGCGCGAGGTCCGATCCGCCTGTGTCGAGCTTGTCCAGCCGGGTCCGAAAGGGCCGTTCCCGGCCCCCTTTGCCGCCATTGCCTGTGCCGAGCAAGCCACGCCGCTGGCGCCCGAGGGGCTGGTGGCGGCGGGGTTCGGGATCTGTCTGGCGATACCGGCAAGCGATGCGCCGGTGACTGGCGAGAAGTGGGAAAACGGCACCATCCGCATGTTTGGCGGCCGCCGGGCGGGCTGGAGCACCATTGCCGCCCAGGCGTCCCGGAGCGCCGATCGGCGCGCTGCCGAGATCACCTATCTTTCGCTGACGGATCTGGCCGGAAAGAGCCCCGAGCAGATTGACGCCATCGCCACCGATTTTGCCAAGGCCCGGCTGGCGCGCGAACTGACGGGAGAGATCGTGCTGCTGGCGGTGGCCGACATGGTGCTGCGCGACGATTTCGACTTTGCCCGCCGGGTCGGCCTGCACCTGTTTCGGCCACATGCGACGGATGCCGACGGCCAGGCCGGGTTTCGCCGGCTCAAGGCCGATCTTGCCCGACTTGGTTTTGCCTATAGCGAAGGCGACATGACGCCCGGCGCCGGGCCGGAGGGGGCGCATGGCTACTGGCTGCCCAACCGCCCGGCCTTTGTTGCAAATTCCCGCGTGGAAAGGCTTGAGAGCAGCGCGGTCGCCCCGGTTGCCGCGGCGGCGGGGATTCTGCCGGCCGGCGCGGGCGAGCAACAGCCGGGCGTGGCGCTCAGGCTTGACATGTCGGTGACGGCCAGGCCGGGGCTGGATGCGGCCGGCGCGCTCACGGTCTTTGCCCTCTCGGCGCAAACCGCCCTGCAATATCGCGACCAGTTTCTTGACGGCCCGCTCTCTACCTACAGCTTTGTGCTTGCCATCCATCCCGAGCACGTGGCCACCGCGCGCCGGCGGGCGGAGCTTCTGCGGTTCCTGCGCGCGCTGGATCTGGATGGGGTGACCGGGTTTTCCGGGCTGGGGGCGCATGCCCGTCGGCTTGCTCCGCAAGGCAAGCTGATCGCCCGCTACCAGCATGCCCAGGCCCGCACCAACGCCGCCCGTGCCACCCGGCCGCGGCCGCTCGGCGAGGACGCGCGCGCCGCCTATCTGGCCGATGCCCGCCACGCCTGGGGCTATATCGCCGCCTATACCGACCCGGCTACCGGGCTCTGTGCGTCGGTGGTGGAGCGCGGCGGCGGTCAGCTGACCAAGCTGGAAACCGTGACCATGTGGGACGTGGCCAGCCTGTTGAACGCGATCACCACCGCCCAGGCGCTTGGCCTGATCGAGCGCGAGGAAATGCAGGCCCGCATCAAGCGCATCCTGCCCAACATCACCGGGCGCAAGACCCAGGGGCGCCGGTTGCCTTCCGAATGGGTGCGCACCGACCGGCCGCATTGGGGCAACCGCAATTTCGACGCCTGCGATACCGGCCGGCTGCTGGCGGCGCTGTGGAAGCTCGATCGGATCGAGGGCATGGATTTCGGCATTCGCGCGCTTGTCGAAAGCTGGGACCTCGACAAGGTCATCATCGCCCGCAACCTGCATTCGGTGTGGAAGGGCAAGCTGCTTCCGGTCACCCGCTCGCATTGCGCGCATTATGCGGCGCGGGGTTTTCGGCTCTGGGGCCATGACGTGGTGTCGCCCTATGAGGTGTTCAGGCATGAAAGCGTGACCGATGACCGGATGCGGCTTTTGCATGTGGCCAATGGCATCGGCATTTATGGTGCCGAGCCGCTGCTGCTTGAGGGGAGCGATTACGGGCTGACGCCAGAGAGCGACTATCTTGCAGATGTGCTTTTTGCCGCGCAGTGGGAATCCTATGAGCGCACCGGAATCCCGGTCGCCGTGTCGGAAACCCCGCTCGACCATGCGCCGTGGTTTTCCTATCAGGGGCTGGTGCTCGACCGACTGCGTGACGAGTGGCGGATTCTGGGAACCGGGGAAAACAAGCTTGTCGATCTGCCCGATCTGGAGCGGTCGAACATGGTGGCCAGCAGCAAGGCCGCGTATCTGTGGGCGGCGCTGCGGCCGCACGCCTATTCCGACCGGCTGGTGGCGTTCATCCGCGAAAACGCGATGCTGGAAACCGGCTTTGCCTCGGGTGTCTATACCTCGCCACAAAAGCCGATGCGCGATTATGCCGACCTGAACAGCAACGCGATCATCCTGCATGCCATTGGCAAGATCCTTGCCGGTACTGCGCCGGCAAAGGGGCCGG
>CAZPDV010000095.1:0-7391 GCA_964585355.1 uncultured Aliiroseovarius sp. | reverse complement strand
CCTTGACCGACAGCACGCAGGTCAGCCCCTCGCGGGCATCGTCGCCGGTGAAGTTGACCTTCTCCTTTTTCGCCATGCCCGAGGAGTTGGCATAGAGGTTGATCGACCGGGTAAGCGCCCCGCGAAACCCGGCCAGGTGGGTGCCGCCATCGCGCTGCGGGATGTTGTTGGTAAAGGGCAGCACGGTTTCGTGATAGGAATCGTTCCACCACATCGAGACCTCGACCGTGATGCCATCGCGCCCGCCGGTAAAGAAGATCGGCTCCTCCAGCATCGGCACCTTGTGCCGGTCCAGGTACTTGACGAATTCGCGCACGCCGCCTTCGTAGAACAGCTCGCTCTTCAGGGGCTCGGCCGGGCGCTGATCCTCGAGAATGATGCGCACGCCGGAGTTGAGAAAGGCAAGCTCGCGCAGGCGGTTTTCCAGCGTCTTGAAGTCGTAATCGAGGTTGGAAAACGTTTCGGTCGCGGCCATGAAGCGCACCTCGGTGCCCTTGCGGCCGCCCGCCTCCCCGACCACGCGCAGGGGCTCGACCGTCTCGCCATGTTCAAAACGGGCGTAATGCTCCTTGCCGTTACGCCAGATGCGCAGCTCCAGCCATTCCGACAGCGCATTCACCACCGAAACCCCGACCCCGTGCAGACCGCCGGACACCTTGTAGGAGTTCTGATCGAACTTGCCGCCGGCATGCAGCTGGGTCATGATCACCTCGGCCGCCGAGACCCCCTCCTCGGGGTGGATATCCACCGGGATGCCGCGGCCGTTGTCGCTGACCGAAACCGAACTGTCGGCGTGGATGATCACGGTTACGGCGTCGGCATGGCCGGCCAGCGCCTCGTCAATGCCGTTATCCACCACCTCATAGACCATGTGGTGCAGGCCGGAGCCGTCATCGGTGTCACCGATATACATGCCGGGGCGCTTGCGAACCGCCTCCAACCCCTTGAGAACCTTGATGGATTCCGCACCATACTCGTCTTTGCCTTGCGCGTTTTCGGCCATGCCTGCTTTCCTGCTTGTTTGCCCGCAAGGTATAGGGTTTTTCGCGCGCCTTGTCACGCCATCCCCGCAAGTTTCAGGTGGTTTGCGCAACCGGCGTGACCTGGCTGATGCCGCCGCTCTCGACAACTTCGAGCCGGGCGGCGCGCGGGCCCAGGGCCTCGAACAATTCGGGGCCGGTGCCGGTCAGAAAAGCCTGGGCGCCGAGGCCGCAGATCCGGTCGTAAAGCGCCGCCCGCCGGTCCGCGTCCAGATGCGCGGCAACCTCGTCCAGCAACAGGATCGGCGGCGCGCCGAAATCTTCGGCCAGGGCCTGTGCATTGGCCAGGATCAGCGAGATCAGGAGCGCCTTCTGCTCGCCGGTGGAACACTCGCGCGCCGGCATGCCCTTGGCGCGGTAGCTGGCGGCCAGATCGGCGCGATGCGGGCCGGTCAGGGTGCGGCCGGCCGCCATGTCGCGCCCGCGCCCGCGCGCCAGGGCCTCGGCCAGGGCCTCGGCCCCCTCCGCCGTTGCCTCGTCACCCTCGGCCGAAATCAGCGCCAGGTCGGCAACCGGAAACGCGCCGCCCTCGACCTGCGCCCGGCCCAGGCGGGCCAGGGTGGCGGCGCGGTTGGCGTGCAGCGCGGCCCCGGCGCGGCCCATCTGGTGCTCCAGCGCCTCGTACCACTGCGCATCCGCCACCCGGTCGCGCAACAGCCGGTTGCGCTCGCGCATCGCCTTCTCATAGGCCAGCACCACCTCGGCATGGGTCGGCTCGAAGCTCATGGCGATCCGGTCGAGAAACCGCCGCCGCCCCTCGGCGCCTTCCAGCCAGAGCCGGTCCATGGCCGGCACCAGCCACAGGATCCGGGCGATCCGCCCCAACGCCACCTGCGCCGCCGGCTTGCCGTCGATCCGGGTCTGGCGCGGGGCCTCGGCTTCGGCCCAGGTCTCGACCTCGTGGACCTGGTGCAGGCTGACCAGCCCGGCCGCCACCTTCCAGCCCAGCGCCTCGGGCCGGCGCGCCATGTCGCCCGCCCTGGCCCGGCGCAACCCGCGGCCGGGCGACAGCAGGCTGATTGCCTCGAGAATGTTGGTCTTGCCGGCCCCGTTCGGCCCGAAAATCGCCACCGGCCGCCCGTCGAGCTCCAGCGCCGCCCGCCTGTGCGAGCGAAAATGGCTGAGCCGCAGGCCGGACAGAAACAAGCGCATCAGGCCCGCCCCTTCATCCCGACAGAAAGGATCCCGGCAGGAATGCCGCCGCCGGGGGCATCAGAGCTTCTGCGCCCGGGCCTGCTCACACACGCATCGGCATGACCACATAGACCGCCGTGGTATCGTTGCCTTCGCGCATCAAGGCCGGGTCGCCCGAGCCATTGAACAGGAACACCGCATTTTCGCGATCGACCTGGTTGGCGATTTCCAGAAGATACTTGGCGTTGAAGCCGATCTCCAGCGGCGCATCGCCATAGGCCACGGTCAGCTCCTCCTCGGCGGCGCCGGCATCGGGGGCATTGACCGAAAGCACCAGCCGGTCCTCCGACAGCGACAGCTTGACCGCGCGCGAGCGCTCGGACGACACCGTGGCCACCCGGTCCACCGCCTGGGCAAACTCGGCCGCGTCCACCTCCATGCGCTTGCTGTTGCCGGTGGGAATGACCCTTGCATAATCGGGAAAGGTGCCGTCGATCACCTTCGAGGTCAGGGTGATGTCCGGCGTGGCAAAGCGGATCTTGGTTTCAGAGACCGACACCGCCACCTGCATTTCGTCATCATCCAGAAGCTTGCGCAGCTCGCCCACCGTCTTGCGCGGCACGATCACGCCGGGCATGTCGGCTGCCCCCTCGGGCAGGTCGGCGTCAATGCGCGCCAGCCGGTGGCCGTCGGTCGCCACGCAGCGCAGCACCTTGCCGCCATCGACATCGGCCACATGCATGTAAACGCCATTGAGATAATAGCGCGTCTCCTCGGTGGAAATGGCGAATTTCGACTTGTCGAACAGCCGCCGCAGCACCGGCGCCGGCACCGCGAAATTGGCCGCGTATTCCGAGCTTGCCATGACCGGGAAATCTTCCCTGGGCAGGGTCGCCAGCGAAAAGTGCGACCGCCCCGCCTCGACCGTCAGCCGCCCCGAGGTGGCATCCTCGGCCAGCTCGATCAGCGCGCCGTCGGGCAGCTTGCGCACGATCTCGTGCAGCATCACCGCCGAAACCGTGGTGGCGCCGGAACGCTCCACATGCGCCGGCACCTTGTCCACCACCTCGATATCAAGGTCGGTGGCCCGCATCGAGACATCGCCGCCTTCCGCCTCGATCAGCACATTGGCCAGGATCGGAATGGTATTGCGCCGCTCGACCACCGATTGCGCCTGGCTGACCGCCCTGAGCAACGCGCTGCGTTCGATACTGAATTTCATGGCCCTCTCCTGACAGCTGTCGGGGCGCAGAAGGTACCTGTTTCCGCGCCCGGTTCAAGGGGAATTATGGATAAAGGCCTTGCGCGCCTATGCTTCCAGCGCCCGGCGCAGGATTTCCACATCCTCGGCCAGCTGGTGATCGGTCGCCTTGAGCGCCTCGATGCGCCGGACCCCGTGCATCACCGTGGTATGGTCGCGGTCGCCAAAGCGCCGGCCGATTTCAGGCAGCGAACGCGCGGTCAGGTTCTTGGCCAGATACATCGCCACCTGCCGCGGCCGGGCGATGGCGCGCACCCGGCGCGGGCCCAGCAGGTCGGACAGGCGGATGTTGTAATGCTCGCAGACCTTGCGCTGAATCTCCTCGACCGTGACCTTGCGATCCGAGGCGCGCAGGATGTCGGCCAGGCAGTCGCGGGTCAGATCCAGGGTGATTTCATGCCCGACCAGCGAGGCAAAGGCAAACAGCCGCATCAGCGCGCCTTCCAGCACGCGCACGCTTTCGGACAGGCGCTGCGCCAGAAATTCAAGCACCCCATCCTCAAGCACGATGCCGTTATATTGCTCGCGATAGCGGCCCGCCCGCTGCTGCAGCACGCCCAGGCGCAGCTCGTAATCGGTGGGGTGCAGATCCACCACCAGCCCGCTTTGCAGGCGGCTGCGGATGCGTTCGTCAATGCCGGCAATCTCGCCCGGCGCGCGGTCTCCCGACAGGATGATCTGCTTGTTCTGATCCACCAAAGCATTGAAAGTGTGGAAAAATTCTTCCTGAGTGCTGTCCTTGCCGGCAATGAACTGCACATCGTCCACCATCAGCACGTCAACCGAGCGAAACAGCTTCTTGAAGTCCAGCATCTGCCGGTCGCGCAACGCCTGGATGAAAAGATACATGAACTTTTCGGCGGACAGGTAGAGCACCCGAAGCTCGGGCCGGCGGGCGCGCAGCTCCCAGGCGATGGCGTGCATCAGGTGGGTCTTGCCCAGCCCGACGCCACCGTAAAGAAACAGCGGGTTGAAGCTGACCGGCCCGCCCTCGGCCACCCGGCGGGCGGCGGCATGGGCAAGCTCGTTGGGCTTGCCCACCACGAAATTCTCGAAGGTGAAACGCTCGTCCAGCGGTGCGCCGGTCATGGCCTCGTTGCTGGGCGCGGCGGCGGGGGCAGGAGTGGCGGCGGGCGCTTTTTCCCCGTCCACGACCGGGGCGCGCCGCTTTGCCGGCGCCGCCTGGGGCACGGTAAATTCAAGCCGGGCGACCGGAATGCCCGCGGTCTTCATCTGGCTCAGGATCTTGTCGGCAAAGTTGCGTTCGACCCAGTTACCCAGAAAATTCGTCGGCACCAGGAACCGGGCCACGCCGCGCTCCATCTCGACATATTCAAGCGGCTCGATCCAGTTCGCATAATTGCTTTGCCCCAAAGCCTTGCGCAAACCCGACTGTACCCGTCCCCATTCTTCGTTTGTCATAGTCACTCCGACCCGCATGTTGTTCCAGCCCGCAAGCAGCAGCACTGGCGATACCTGTTGTTACCGTTCACTTTACCCTTGCCGCCAAGGCAGCCCGGCCGCTTTCCACCCGTTTTTCGTGCCCCGGTGCCCGTTGGCGTCCTTGTCTCCCTCAAAGCCGCCCAGCACGTTCAGACATGTCCCCGCCTGCCCGATCTGGTCCAGGTGGGCCTGTACCGCCGCCGCCGCCTTGAGCGAGCGCGCGCCGGAACGGCACAGAAACAGCAGCGTCGCGGGCGCGCGCCCCCATAGCTGCTCCATCACCATGTCGATGAACCGGGGGTTTTCGGTCATGTCCGGCCAGCTCTGCCATTCCACCATGAGAAACGGATTTGGCAGATCACCCAGATCGACAATGCCCACATAGGCCCATTCCGGGCGGGTCCTGACGTCGATCAGAACCGCCTCCGGGTCTTCTGTCAGCCGTGTCATCGCTTCGCCCGGCAATACCTCACCGATGCGCGGCGTTTCTGCCGAGCCCATCCTCTTTCCCCAAGTCAACGAAGTGAATCGCTGAGACAAGCTAGCAATGCCGCAAGGGGGCGTGCAACTGATCTTCGCGCTTGACAGAAACTTTGCGAAAACGAATCTCATGCGGCTTGCACAAATCCGATTTTTCGCCCGATTTTGCCCGGTTCCGAACGCAAAAAGGCGCCCCGGAAGGGCGCCTTTCGCGAAAATTCAAAGCGGTTTGGCTTAGCCCATCGCCTTGACCCGGGCCGCCAGCCGCGACATTTTGCGCGCCGCGGTATTCTTGTGAAAGACGCCGCGGGTGACGCCGCGCATCAGCTCGGGCTGACAGGCGCGCAGGGCGGCGGCGGCGGCTTCCTTGTCGCCAGAGGCGATCGCCTCCTCGACCTTGCGGATGAAGGTGCGGATGCGCGAGCGGCGGGCCTTGTTGATGGCAAAGCGGCGCGCGTTCTGGCGGGCGCGTTTCTTGGCTTGGGGCGAATTGGCCATGTGTGTCTTCCTTGGATCAGGTCCGTTTCAACGATAACTGCACGTGACAGACCCGACACAGACCCGGCCGGGTTCATACCGGCACCATCCGGCCAAAGCGGGCCTCACACGCATGATCCGCGCCGTATAGGTGAGAATCGCCCGAATGAAAAGCCCCAAAACGTTTCGGCATGTTTCAGCGTCACCAACACATGCCCCCGCCCTGTTGTGGGCCTGCGCCTTACTTGTCGCGAAACTGCGGCTCGCGCTTCTCGATGAAGGCGCGCATGCCTTCCTTCTGATCCTCGGTGGCGAACAGGGCGTGGAACACCCGGCGCTCGAACAGCACGCCTTCCGACAGCGACACCTCGTCGGCGCGATGCACCGCCTCCTTGATCGCCATGAGGCTGATCATGCTCTTTTCGGCAATCTTCTGGGCCGCGGCCTGGGCCTCTTCCATCAGCTTCCTGGCCGGCACCACCCGGCTGACCAGGCCGGCGCGCTCGGCCTCTTCGGCATCCATGAAGCGGCCGGTCAGGTTCATGTCCATCGACTTGGCGCGGCCCACCAGGCGGGTCAGCCGCTGGGTGCCGCCCATGCCGGCCATGACGCCAAGATTGACCTCGGGCTGACCGAACTTGGCGGTATCGGCGGCGATGATGAAATCGCACATCATGGCAAGCTCGCAGCCCCCGCCCAGCGCATAGCCCGCCACGGCGGCGATGATCGGCTTGCGGGTCTTGAGGATCGCGCGCTCCTCCTCGGTAAAGAGGTCATCGGAAAACACTTCGACATAGCTCTTTTCCGCCATCATCAGGATGTCGGCGCCGGCGGCAAAGGCCTTGTCCGAGCCGGTCAGGATGATGCAGCGCACCTTGTCATTGGCCTCGGCGGCGGCCAGCGCCTGGCCCAGCTCGCGCAGCAGCTCCATGTTCAGGGCATTGAGCGCCTCCGGGCGGTTCAGCCGGATGGTTGTCACGTGGCTGTCATTTTCGACAATGATGTTCTGATAGGCCATGATTCCCGCCCTCTGGTTGCAATCGAAACCAAGGGGTAATGCCGTGCGGCGCGCCAATCAAGCTATCTTTGGCATTGCGGGCAATAGAAGGTCGAGCGCCCGGCCTGGGTGATTCGCGCGATTGTTCCGCCGCATCCGGGGGTTGGGCAGGGCTGGCCCTCGCGCCCGTAAACCCGGAAGGCGTGCTGAAAATATCCCAGTTCGCCATCTGCCTGGCGGTAATCCTTGAGCGACGAGCCGCCGGCGGCGATTGCCTCGCCCAGCACCTGGCGGATCACCGGCACCAGGGCGCCGGCGCGGGCGGCGCTGAGCCGGCCGGCCTTGCGGGTGGGCGAGATGCCGGCGCGATGGAGCACCTCGCAGACATAGATATTGCCCAGCCCGGCGACGATTCGCTGATCCAGCAGCGCCGACTTGATCGGCGTGGCCCGCCCCTTGAGCGCGGCGGCCAGCCCGGCCTCGCTGAAGGCATTGCCCAGCGGCTCGGGCCCCAGCCGGGCCAGCAGGCGGTGGGTTTCGACCGTATCGGTGGGGGCCA
>CAZPDV010000094.1:0-7432 GCA_964585355.1 uncultured Aliiroseovarius sp. | reverse complement strand
TTCACGCCATATCTATGATGCGGGTGCCGCCGAGCGGGCCCGAGGCCGGGGGCGGAGGCGCCGCGCCCTGGCCGCAACGTGAAATGCCCTGCCCAGCCGGGAGGGCCAGATAGTCGCTCAAAGGAGGACGAAAATGCGAAACTTTGATCTTTCCCCGCTGTTCCGGGCCACGGTCGGGTTCGACCAGATTGCCGACGTGATGAACCGGGTGCTGACCAACGAGGCCAGCCGCGACAGCTATCCACCCTACAACATTGAAAAGACTGGCGAAGATGCCTGGCGCATCTCGCTTGCCGTGGCCGGCTTTACCGATGACGAACTGTCGGTGGAAGTGCGTGAGAACGCGCTGATCGTGTCGGCCCGCAAGAAGCCCGAGGAGGTCAAGCGGACCTATCTGCACCAGGGCATCGCCACCCGCGCCTTCGAGCGCCGCTTTACCCTGGCCGAGCATGTGCGCGTGGTCGGGGCGGTGCATGAGAACGGCATGCTGCATATCGACCTGGTGCGCGAGGTGCCCGAGGCGCTCAAACCGCGGCGCATCGAGATCTCGTCGGGCAAGGAAGCCCAGGTGGACGTGATCGAGGGCAAGGCGACCGAGGCCGAAACGGCCAAGGCCGAGGGCTCGAAAAAGGCGGCGAAGAAGTAAGCCGCACCGCCCTGCAAGGCAGATGGCGCGCGGGGGAGGCCTCCCGCGCGTTTTCGTTCAGGGCAGGCGTTGGATCGAGCCCCTGCCCTGTTTACGCGCTACCCTGAAACCGATCTGCCCGGAAATGTTTCAGCAGGGCTGATCCCAGCGCACGATGATGGTCGAGACCAGGTTGGTGGCATCGTCCCAATAGACGGTAACCGCAACCCGCGCCTGGGCCGCGGCGCGCAGGTTGTCCAGGGTGGGCGCGTATTTCAGCACCTGTGCCGGGCTCAGGGGCGCCACCCCGCCGCCATAGACGATGCCGGTCGGGTGAAAGGCAAGCACCGCCGGAATGCCGCGAAACGACCATGACAGCGAGACCCCGCCGGGGCGGGACCAGTCGGTCCAGGCGCCGGTGGGGCAGCCGGTGGCGTTCTGACTGCCGGCAAGCGCGGGTGACGCGCCGGCAAGCCCCAGCAGCAGAGCGAAAAGGCCGGATTTGAAAAGGCGCATGGCATATCCTCCTTGAAAATTCCTGTACTGACCAATCATAGCACATGCGGCGGCCCGGCCAAAGCCAGCCGGGCCAGCCGCCGGTTTTGCGCGTCATCTTGCCCGGCGCGCCGGTCACTCCCGCGCGAGGCTGGCGGCCAGGCGTATCAGCGTCACCGCCTCGGCCCGATAGCCGAACCGGTCGGCCCCCTTGTGGGCAGCGGCCAGCGCGGCGGCATCGGCATAGCTCCAGCTGCCCAGATGCTTGTCATCGCCGCGCAAAAGCTGACCAAAGCCGGCAATGGCGGCGGCGAAAAGCTGATCGTCGCCGGCCGTGCCCATGCCGGGCAGGATCGGCTGCTCGATCAGGCGCGAGCTTTCCTCGCCCGGCCGCTTGTAGCGCAGCTTGAGAAAGCCCAGCTCGTCGCTGTCAGAGCCCTGGGCCGGCGCCTGGTAGCGCAGCGCATCGGTCAGCACCGCGGGCGAGCCCACCGGCGTCACCTCATAGAGCGCGGTCACCTGGTGGCCGGCGCCGATCTCGCCCGCATCCACCTTGTCATTGTTGAAGTCCTCGCGCGCCAGCGCCCGGGTCTCATAGCCGATCAGCCGGTATTCGGCGACCTGGGCGGGGTTGAACTCGACTTGCACTTTTACGTCATCTGCAATGGGAAACAGCGCCCCGGTCAGCTGGTCCACCAGCACTTTTTGCGCCTCGGCCAGGGTGTCGATATAGGCGGCCTGGCCGTTGCCGTTCTGCGCCAGCGCCTGCATGATGGCATCGTCCAGATTGCCGCGACCAAAGCCCAGCACGCTGAGGTAAACGCCGCTGTCGCGCTTGTCACTGATATAGTCCTTGAGCTCATCCGGGTCGTAGAAGCCGACGTTGAAATCGCCATCGGTGGCGAGGATGACGCGCGTCACCTCGCCTTCACCAGCCATGCTTTCGGCCACCTCATAGGCCTGCGCCAGCCCCGCCTGCCCGGCGGTGGCGCCGCCTGCCTCAAGCCGGTCCAGCGCCGCCAGAATGGTCGAGCGTTCGCCTGCCGGTGTCGGCTCCAGAACCTGCCCGGCGCTGCCCGCATAGGTGACGATGGACACCTCGTCCTCGGGGCGTAGCTGGCTCAGCATCAGCCGAAAGCTTTGCTTGAGCAGCCCCAGCTTGTCGGGCGCATCCATCGACCCGGACGTGTCGATCAGGAACACCAGGTTGAGCGGCGGGCGGTCGGCGAGCGCGGGCATCTTGCCCTGCAGGGCGATATGCACCAGTTCGGTGCCCGCGTTCCAGGGCGTGTTCATCACGGTGACACTGGGGCGGAACGGGTCCGGGCTGTCGGCGGCCGGCGCCGGGTAATCATAGGGGAAATAGTTGATCATCTCCTCGATGCGCACGGCCTCTTTCGGCGGCAGCTTGCCCGCCATCAGCGACGACCGGATGATCGCCCACGAGGCCGTGTCCACGTCGATCGAGAAGGTCGAAACCGGATCCTCGGCAGTGATCTTCAGCGGGTTGGCATCGGCATTGGCAAAGGCCTCGGTGTCAGGCTGGCGCAGTGCCGGTTGGTCACCGGGAACCATCTGGCGTGAGAGCGCGGGGCTGGCCGCCATCGGCCCCATTTCCACCATCGGGGCTACTGTCACCGGCGCCGGGGGCGGGGAGGCCTTTTCGGATTCGGGGCTGGCGGCAGCCTGATCGTTGCTGCCCGCAGGCGCCTGCTCGGATTGCCGGGGCTGCCCGGTGGGGCTGTCATTGCGCATGCCCGGAAATTTCAGGTCGGGCTGCACCACATAAAACAGCACCCCCACCGCGACAATTGCGGTGGTGATGGCCATGGCGGCGCGCGAGGTCAGGGAATGAAACATTTTTGCTACTCCTTTGAACGACGCCCGGATCGGGGACGTCTCGGAGATAGGACGCGCCGGCGCCGCGCTTTCTTGGGCGCGGTCGAAATTTTTCTGCGCCAGCGCCATGTTTGCCGCCTTGCGGTCGCGGTCGGGCGGCGGCGGGGCGGCCTTCAGGGCGCGGGCCAGCCGGTCCAGGTCAAACGGGTCGCTCATGCCTCGGCCTCCTTTTCATGCAGCGCCTTCAGGTGCTTTTTCACTTCCGACATGCGCCAGGCGATGGTGCCCTCGCTCACCCCCAGCACCTGCGCCGCCTCGGCCTGTTTGAGCCCCTCGCCCAGCACCAGCGCCACGGTATCGCGCTGTTCCGGGGGCAGGGTGCGCATGGCGGCCTGTAGCCAGGCCTGATCCGCGCGGGCCTGGTCGATTTCGGCGCGCCGGCCCAGCTCCCAATCGCCCCAGCCGGCCGCCGCCCGGGCGCGGCTGGCCGCTCGCCTGCGCCGGTCATGGGCGGCATTGACCGCCACCCGGTACAGCCAGGTTGTAAACTTCGCCTCGGCCCGAAACCCGGCAAGCCTGGCCGGCAGGGCGGCGCAGATATCCTGGGTCAGGTCCTCGGCCTGGTCGCGCGCGCCGGTCAGGCGAAAGGCAAAGGCAAACAGCCGGTCGTAATGGCGCGCAAGCAGCGCCGCGAAGGCATCGCGATCCCCCCGCGCCGCCGCCTGTGCCAGTTCCTCGTCGCTCTCACTCATGTCCTTCACACTTATAGGACGCAGGCCGGGGGTCAATCCTTGGAAATTTTTGCGCGCCGCATGCAAGGCCCGATCCGGGGGCAGGTCTTCGCCGCGGTATCAGAAGGGGGCGGGGCCCGCGCCCCGGCTCATAGCGGCCAGATCAGCGGGATCACCGCGCTGGCAAGCAGGCCGATGCTGAGGTTGAGCGGAATGCCCACCCGCAGGAAATCCGAGAACCGATAGCCCCCCGGACCATAGACCAGCATGTTGGTCTGATAGCCGATCGGGGTGGCGAAAGAGGCGCTGGCCGCCACCATCACCGCCACTACCAGCGGCCGCGGCTCCAGCCCCAGCGCCTGGGCCAGGCCGATGGCAATGGGCGTCACCACCACCGCCACCGCGTTGTTCGAGACAAGTTCGGTCAGCAGGCTGGTCAGCAGGTAGATCGCCCAGACGATCAGGAACGGCGGCAGGCCGCCCAGCGCCGGCGCCACCGCCCCGGCCACCATCCGCACCGCCCCCGAAGCCTCGAGCGCGGCGCCGATTGCCAGCATGGCAAAGATCAGCGCCAGCAACCGCCCATCGACGAAACCGAAGGCCTCGTCGGCGTCAATGGCGCGGCCCAGCAGCACCACCGCCACCGCCACCACCGCCAGCGCCAGGATCGGCGCCAGCCCCAGCCCGGCCAGCACCACCATCCCCGCCAGCGCCGCGATCGCCACCGGCGCATGCCGCCGGCGAAAGCCACGCGCGGCCGGGCGCGCCACGTCCAGCATGCGCATGTCGGCGGCCAGCCGGGCAATGTCCTCGGCCGCGCCCTCCAGCAACAGCGTGTCGCCGACCCGGATCACCAGGCGGTCGATTTGCCGGGCCAGGTTCTGATTCCGGCGATGCACCGCCAGCGGATAGACCCCATAGCGCCGCCGCAGCCCAAGATCGCCCAGCGCGCGCCCGACCATGCGACAGCCCGGCGTGACCAGCACCTCGACCGTGGTGGTCTCGACCGAGCCCAGCTTGTCCACCGGGGTCAGCTGGCCCGCCTCCTGCATGGTCAGAAGCTCCTCCATACGGCTGCGCAGCACCACCCGGTCGCCGGCCTCCAGCACCACCCGGCCCAGATCGGCCCGCAGGGAGCGGTCGCGCCGCACCACATCCAGCAGCCGCACCCCGCCGCGCCGGAACAGCGCCACCTCGCCCGCCACCTGCCCGATCAGGGGCGAGCCCTCGGGCACCACCACCTCGGTAAAGAAGCGCTTGCTGGCACGGTTCCCCAGCAGGTCGGCCATGCTCTCGCGCGCCGGCAACAGGCGTGGCGCTATGAAATAAAGGTACAGCATCCCCCAGATCACCAGCACGATGCCCAGCGGCGTCACCTCGAAAATGCCGAACGGCGCCAGCCCGTTTTCCCGCGCCACCCCGTCCACCAACAGGTTGGTCGAGGTCCCGATCAGCGTCATGCTGCCGCCCAGGATCGCGCCATAACTGAGCGGAATCAACAGCTTCGAGGCCGCCACCCCGAGCTTGCGCGCCAGTTGCACGAAAACCGGGATCATCACCACCACCACCGGCGTGTTGGACACGAAAGCCGAGGCCACCACCACCACCCCCATCAAGCCCCCGATCGCCAGCGCCGGGTGCTTCTCGACCCGCGCCTCGGCAAAGCCGGTGAACCAGGCCAGGGCGCCGGTGCGCACCAGCGCCCCCATGACGATGAACATGGCGGCAATGGTCCAGGGCGCCGGATTGGACAGCACCGCCAGCCCCGCCTCATAGGGCAGAACCCCGGTCAGCAACAACACCGCCACACCGCCAATCGCCACCACCTCGGCCGGAAACGCCTCGCGCACGAACAATATGAACATCGCCGCGACCACGGCCAGCGCCACCATCGCCTGCAGATCCGGCGTCAGGCTGATCAACTCCATCGCATGCCTCCCCCGCCAGTGTCGCGGGCGACCGCCTCAAAGACAACCCTGCCTTTCATCTTTCGGCAAATACTCCGGGGTGCGGGGCAGCGCCCCGCTCCTGCCCTCACCGCAAGCGCCGGGCGCCCGCGGCGCACCCTGTCACGGCCCCGCCTGGGCCAGCCGCCCACCCTGGCGCACCATCTCGATACGCGTGGCCAGGCCGGTGCGGTCGTCGGTCTCGACATAGACGCCGGAAAGCGTGGCCTCGCCATTGGCGGGCTGGAAACGGCCCTTGACCATGCCGGTGACAAAGCGGCGCATGGGCTCGGCCTTGTCCATGCCGATCACCGAATTGTAGTCGCCGCACATGCCGGCATCGGTCTGATAGGCGGTGCCGCGTTCAAGCAGCATCGCATCCGCCGTCGGCACATGGGTATGCGTCCCCACCACCAGGCTGGCGCGGCCGTCGCAGAAATGCCCCATGGCCATCTTTTCGCTGGTCGCCTCGCAATGCATGTCAACGATCACCGCCTGCGCCTGCCCGCCCGGGGGATGCGCCTTGAGCACCGGCTCGATGGTGGAAAACGGGTCGTCGAAGGCGCGTTTCATGAACACGTTGCCCAGCACCTGCGCCACCAGCACCTTGCGCCCGCGCGCATCCGAAAACAGCCGCGCCCCCCGCCCCGGCGCGCCTTTGGCAAAGTTCAGCGGCCGGATGATGCGCGGCTCGGCCTCGCAAAAGGCCAGCATGTCGCGCTGGTCAAAGGCATGGTCGCCCAGGGTCAGCACATCGACCCCGGCCTCCAGCAGCGCCCTGGCATGGGCCGCATTCAGCCCGGCGCCATTGGTGGCGTTTTCGCCGTTGACCACGACGAAATCCAGCTTCCACGCCTGGCGCAGCCCGGCCAGCCGCTCGGTAATCGCCCGGCGCCCGGCCCGGCCCACGATATCGCCCAGAAAGAGTATCTTCATGCTGCCTGCCTAGCCGGTTTCACGCCCCGGCGAAAGGGATGATCCCGCGTTCGGTCACGATCGCGTCGAGCCGCTGGTCGGTGGGTTCCAGCGGCAGGGACCGGGCCTCCTGCGCCGCATAGGCATAGCCCAGCGCCCGGGTCGGGCGGGCCGCGCGCAGGCGCTCGAGCGTGCGGTCATAGAAGCCGCCGCCATAGCCCAGCCGCCCGCCGCGGCGGTCGAACGCCACCAGCGGCACGATCAGCACTTCCGGGGTGAGCCAGGCGCCTTCTTCCGGCACCAGCGCCCCGAACGGCCCCTCGACCATGGCCGCCCCCGGCCGCCAGGCGCGGAATTTCAGCGGCTGGCCCGGCGCCTCGATCACCGGCACCGCCACCGGGCCATGGCGGGCCATCTCGGCCATCACCGGCAGCGGGTCGATCTCGGTCCGGATCGGCATGTAGCCCGCCAGCACCTGGCCACGATGGGGCGCCAGCGCCTGTAGCAGAAACCGCGCCGCCTGCGCCTCCCCCCCCGCCGCATGCGCCGCCTTGCGCCGGGCCAGGGCCGCCTTGCGGGCTGCTGCCTTGTCATCGGCCAGGGTCACAGCAGCACCAGCGAGGCAAGGCCCAGGAACACGAAGAACCCGACCACATCGGTCACCGTGGTGACGAAGGTGCCCGAGGCCAGGGCCGGGTCCACCCCCAGCTTTTCCAGCAGCACCGGGATGTCGATCCCGGCCAGGGCGGCCACGAACAGGTTGACCACCATCGCCGCCCCGATCACCACGCCCAGCATCGGCGCGCCGAACCACAGCACCCCGACCGCCCCCATCACCACCGCGAACACCGCGCCGTTCAAGAGCCCCACCAGCACCTCGC
>CAZPDV010000093.1:0-7468 GCA_964585355.1 uncultured Aliiroseovarius sp. | reverse complement strand
GGTTGAGCGAGAACAGGAATTCCATGCCGCGTGCAGTTTCTTCGGCGGAACTGGCGGTCATGGACACAAGGCAAATCGGGGCTTCTTGCCCCTGGAATTTATCCACGGTGCCGACACGAATACCGGCGGACAAGACCTCGGACAGGGCATTGACCTGCGCGTTATAGGGGGCAACGACGATGATATCGCGCGTGGTAACGGAGCGGGTGGTGCCGTCCTTGTCGGTCCAGTTGCCGCGCAGCAGCTCGGTGATGGCGGCCTTGATTGCCGCCACTTCTTCGGCTGCGCTCTGTACGTTGCCTTCAACTCGCCGATCTTCCCCTTTCGGTAATTGTCCCAATCACCTGTCCGCTGACAGCATGCAGCGTCTTCACCTCCACCTCTGGCGCCTTCGCAGCCTTGGCCTTGCCGTCAAAAAAACCTGCAACCCCGGCCAAGAGCTGACCCTTCCATTGCTTGATCTGGTTCGCCTCTCGGTGTTTGCCTGCAAACACCTGCCGCTAGGGCCTGTCCTCATTTACCTTGCGCCACGGGCGCGACCTTTCTCCTGGACGCAGGGCTGTGGGCCCAACCGGCCGTCTCGTCATCTTCTTTGCTCCATTCCCGGCAAACCTGCCGAATTGGGAGCAGACAATCTGACCTGTCTCAACGGTTCGGTTTCATCCGACCGGCTCTGTTCCACTCCGGTTCAGCCGCGCTTCACGACCCCGGCGCGCGCCACATGGAGGTGGTCACGCCGGCATCCACCAGCTGCCTTTGCGCCGCATAGGCGCTGCGCCAGCGGGCGCGGGCCTCGTCGTAGATGCCGCGATTATCCGGGTTCGGTGCGATCTCGCGGTCCCATTTCACAAAATGGTTTCCGGCCTCCTCGATGCGGTCGAACTGGCCGATCCCCGTTGCCGCCGCCGCCGCACCGCCCAGCGCGGTGGCCTCGCGCACCTTGGGAATGCGCAAGGTGCGACCGGTCACATCGGCCACGATCTGAGGCCACAACCGCCCCTTCGAGGCCCCGCCCGCCAGCACCAGCGGCCCATTGGCGCCGACGCCGGCAAAGGCCTCGACCCGCTCAAGGTTTTCGGCGGAAACGATGGCCGCATTTTCCTGAAGCGCGCGAAACATCGACCCCTTGTTGGCGACTTCCGGGTCGATCGAAAGGTTCAGGAACGACGGCGCGGCATGGACCCAATGGCCAAAATCCATCGCGTCGGAAAAGATCGGGATGATGCCGTTGGCGCCGGCGGGCACCTGCATGGCAAGGTCTTCCAGCAGGTCATAGGCGTCGCGCCCCTGCGCCTTGGCCTGGCGCTTTTCCTCGGCCCCGAAAACGTCGCGGAACCAGCGCGCGGCAAGGCCGACGAAAAAGGTGATGGCCTCGGCCTGGTTCATGGCAGCGGGCGCGGCGGCATTGACCCGCAGGCGCATGGTTTCGTCCACCGCCCCCTGCGGAATATTGACGATCTGCTGCCAGAAGGTGCCGCCCAGGATGGCGGCCTGGCCCATCTCCACCACCCCCAGCCCGACCGCGCCAAGCTGCACGTCGCCGCCGCCCGCCACAAACGGCGTGCCGGCGGCCAGTCCGGTTTCTTCCGCAGCCGAGCGGCTGACCTGGCCGACAATCGCCCCCGGTTCGACAATGCGCGGAAACAGCGTCCGCTCCAGCCCGGCCCGCGCGATCAACGTATCTGACCAGGTGCGGCTGTTCAGGTCGATCAACCCGTTGGTGGAGCCGTTGGTCGGCTCTACGGTGATCTCGCCGGTCAGGCGCGCGCCCACCCAGTCATTGATCATCGACATGTGGCGCACCTTGTCAAACAGGTCGGGCCGGTTATGGCGCACCCAGTTCAGCCGCGGCAGGGCGCCCAGGGCAAAGGTTTCGCCGCTGATCTCATAGAACGCCTTCTCCATGCCCGGATCCCGGGCCTTGAGCGCGGCAACCTCGGCCCCGGCGCGGCTGTCCACATTGGCGCAGGCCCAGACTTCGCGCCCCTGTGCGTCGTAAAGCACGATCCCCTCGCGCATGGAGGTCGAGGAAATCGCGGCGATATCCGTCCCGCTCAGGCCGCACTTGTCCAGGGCCTGGCGGATGCAGCGCGCCAGCAAGGCCCAGGCGGCGCCGGTATCAAACCCCATCGACCCCGGCACGCCCGGCTCCGGCAGGTGGCTCCATTCCTCCTGGGCAAAACCGATCTGGTTGCCCTCGCGGTCGAAAATCACCGCCCGACCCGAGCCGGTGCCGGCGTCCAGAACCAACAGATGTGTGCTCATCTTGCTCTCCTCAACAAGGCGCGGGCGGTGGGTTCGTCGGTGATCAGGATATTGGCCAGCCTGCCGCGCAGCAGGCCCAGGATCGACTCGACCTTGCCCATGCCCGCCGCCGCCGCGGTCACATTCGGGATCTT
Organism: uncultured Aliiroseovarius sp.; assembly: GCA_964585355.1. Classification (GTDB taxonomy): domain Bacteria; phylum Pseudomonadota; class Alphaproteobacteria; order Rhodobacterales; family Rhodobacteraceae; genus JAAEUB01. The sequence continues at coordinate 5,069 of CAZPDV010000093.1, read as the reverse complement.
GCGCAACTCCTCGGGGCGCAGGGCAACCACATGGCGGTGCAGATCAAGGTCAAGGATCTGCCCGTCCTGGTCATAGAAATAGCCCAGTATATCGCCGACCGCGCCGCGCCGGGAAAACAGCTCGATCTCGGCCTGGCTGCAATAGCCATAGCGCACCAGGGTTGCCGAACTGGCCACCGCGCCGACCCCGATCAGCGCCATGCGCGCGGTGGCGGCGATATCCAGCACATGGCGCACGTAAGGCTCGCGCCGCAGCATTTCCGCCAGTTCCGGGGTCGAAACCTTGAGCGGGGTCGGGATCAGGTGGGCATTGCCGCGCGGGCCGTAAAGAAACGTGTCGCCGATATAGGCCGACACGCCGCCGGTCAGGCTGACCACCGAGATGTTCGAGGTGGGAAAGGCCGGTGCCATATAGCGCACGGTGATCGAGCTGGCCTCGCCCCAACCCACCCCCAGCAGGTCGTTGGGCTCCAGCTTCTGCATCAGGAAACTGGCAGCGGCGCGCCCGATGCGCGGCGCAACCGGCAGGTCCGGGGCCTCGGGAACCACCCGCGCATCGGCCAGCCCGAAGGCCGAAATCAGCTCTCTTTGCAAGGTGATGCACCCGTCATAGGGCGAGTTGATGCGCAGTTCGATCAGCCCGCTCTGTCGCCCTTTCTCCAGCAGCCGCGACACCTTGATGCGGGAAATGCCCAGCATGTCGGCAATCCGGTTCTGGGTCAGCCCGTCATTGTAATAGAGCCAGGCCGCGCGGGTGATCTGCTCGGTGTCGCTGTCGTCGTGAAACGGGTCGGCGGGCGGGGGGCTGTCTGTCACGGCAGAATCTGGGGGCACGCTGGAAATTCTCCATCTCTGAAGCTCTGCCGCGCGGGCGGCGGTGTGATATAATATTACCGGGTAAGCGCAATTGTGCAACCATTTGAGCGCCAGGCAATGCTGCGCACGTCAAACCCGCGGAAAAACCCGGCGCCAAATTTCGATTTGGTTGACAGAACTGTTCAAATGTAAGTACAAAAAACATATGAACAGTTACTGGCGATTCCCACATTGCTGGAAGCGTCATGCAAAGGGGGGCGTTCATGTTTGTTCAGCTGGTGCATATCAGGGTCAAACCGGGCAAGATCGACGAATTCTTCGAAGTCTTTCGCGAGAATTTCGAGGGCACCCGCAAAGAGCCGGGAAATTTCCGGTTCGATGTGCTGCAAGACCCGGAAGACGCGCATCATTTCGTCATTTACGAGGCCTTCGAGAACAAGGAGGCGGTGGATGCGCACCGCTTGACCGACCACTACAAGGCAACGGTCAAGGGGCTGGCCGAGATCATGGCCACCGGCACCCGCGAAAAGGAATATTTCCAGATGGTCATGCCGGACCATGCCTCGGCGCTGAACGGGGCCTGACCATGGGCGGGCGGAGCCTTGACAGCGTACCGGACGCGCCACCGCTGGTGGCCATGCGCGGGATCTGGAAGGTTTTCGCCAGCGTCACGGTGCTGCGCGGGATCGATTTCGACATCCGCGCGGGCGAGGTGCACGCGCTTTTGGGCGGCAATGGCTCGGGCAAGTCAACCCTGGTGAAAATCCTTTCGGGCGCCTATCAGCCCACTGCCGGCAGTATCGAGATCGACGCCAGGGCGCAGGTCCTGGGCAGCCGTCCGAGGCCCATGCGCAGGGCATCTACATGGTCCCGCAGGAGCCGCACATCTTCCCCAGCCTGACGGTGCTCGAAAACCTGGTGACCGGCCTTTCCGGCCCCCTTGCCGAGGCCCATGACCGGGCCCGCAGGATCGCCGCCGAAATCGGCCTGGATGTGGATTTCAACGCCACCGGCAGCACCTTGTCGATTGCCAACCAGCAATTGGTCGAGATCGTGCGCGGCCTGATGCGCAATGCCCGGGTGCTGATCCTGGACGAACCGACCTCGTCGCTGACCCATAACGAAGTCGAAAGCCTGGCCGCCCAGATGCGGGCGCTGACCGCGCGCGGCATCGGCATCCTGTTCATCTCGCACCGCCTGGACGAGGTTCTGAGCATGTCGAACCGGGTCAGCGTGCTGCGCGACGGCGCGGTGGTGCTGAGCGCGCCCGCCGCCGGGCTGAGCGCAGAGGCGCTGGTGGACGCGATGTTGCCCGAGGATTTCGATGCCGAGGGCGACCGGCAGGCCGCGCCCGCGCCGGGCGCCGATACCGGCCCGGTGCTTGAGGTGCGCGGCCTTGGCTCGCACAGCTTCCGCGATGTCAGCTTTTCGGTGCAGGCCGGCGAAGTGGTGGGGATTTCCGGCGTGGTCGGGGCCGGGCGCACCGAACTGGCCGAGGCGATCTTCGGTATCGACCCGGCTGCCACCGGCACCGTCATCATCAACGGCACCCCCGCGCCCCGGCGCACGCCGCGGCTGTGTCAGGAAATGGGGCTGTCCTATGTCCCCGAGGACCGCCATGCCCATGGCGTGTTCCTGGACATGCCCTCGGCCCAGACCATTTCGGCATCGCTGATGGCGCTGCGCGGCGCCCGTTTCATGAACGCGGCCCAGGAAACCGGCCTGGCGCGCCGCTTTATCGAGCATTTGCGGATCAAGCTCAGCTCGCCCATGCAGCCGGCGCGCACGCTGAGCGGCGGCAACCAGCAAAAGGTGGTTCTGGCCAAGACGCTGGCGCCCGAGCCGCGGGTGATCATCCTGGACGAACCCACCCGCGGCATCGACGCGCGCGCCCGTCAGGACGTTTACCGGATCATCCGCAGCCTGACCGCCGAGGGGGTGGGCGTGGTGGTGATCTCGTCGGAAGTCAGCGAAATCGCCGAGGTCAGCGACCGGGTTCTGATCATGCAGCGCGGGCATCTGCACCCGTTGCCGCCGGGGCCGATCGAGGTCGAGCGCATTGCCGCAGCAACATTGGCGGAGCACCCATGAGCCGGATCCTGAAAAGCCGTGAATTTCTGGTGCTGGTGCTGCTGGTGGTGATGATCCTGTCCGTCAGCATGGTCAACAAGGCCGTGCTCCGGCCGGTGACGCTGATCAATATTGTCAATTCATCGCTGTTTCTGATGCTGATTGCGATTGGCCAGATGTTTGTCATCCTGACCCGCGGCATTGATGTTTCGGTCGGGGCGATTGCCGGCCTGTCGGCGGTGATTTTCGGCTTTGCGCTCAATGCCGGGGTGGCGCTGCCGGTTGCCATGCTGGCGGCGCTTTTGACCGGGCTGCTGTGCGGCATGGTGAATGCGGTCGGGGTCGTTCTGGTCGGTATCCCGCCGATCATCATGACCCTGGGCACGCTGGGGATCTTTCGCGGATTGATGCGGGTGCTGACCGGGGGCAGCTGGATCGAGTCGATCCCGCGCAACATCAAGAGCCTGGCGGTCACGCGGGTGCTGGATGTGCCGCTGATGGTGTGGGGCGTGGCGGTGCTGGTGATTGTGGTGGCGGTGCTGATGCACAAGATCCGCTGGACCCGCAACCTTTATGCGGTGGGCGACAACCTTGACGGGGCCTTTCTGCTGGGGATCAACACCAGGCGCACCCGCTTTGTCGCGTTTTCGCTGGCCGGGCTGTTTTCCGGTGCGGCGGCGATCGTGTTTGTCGGGCAGATCGGCTTTGTGCCGTTGCAGACCGGCGACGGGCAGGAGCTCAAGGCGATCGCGGCGGTGGTGCTGGGCGGGGTCAGCCTGATGGGCGGAAGCGGTGGCATCTGGTCGGCGGTGATCGGGGCGCTGTTTCTGACCTCGGTCGATTCAATGATGATCTTCCTGCGCATTCCCGGCTCGTGGAACAATGCGGTTGGCGGTGCGGTGCTGCTGGCGGTGGTGGTGGTTGACTACCTGATCCGCCGCGCCGCGCAAAAGCGCAGCCTGGCCCTGCGCGCGGCGCAAATGTTGCAGCGCGACGTGACCGTGCTGGAAATCTCGGAGGAGCGGGCATGAAAAACACGCGCTGGCTCAAGAGTTGGGAGTTCATGCTGTTCATCGCGCTGGTGCTGGAACTGGCCGGGCTTGGCCTGATCAACCCGGCCTTTCTGAACGTGCAGAACCTGCTGTTTTCCACCAGCGACTTCGTGCATGTCATCATCGCGGCGGTGGGGCTGACCATGATCATCATGACCGGCGGCATCGACATTTCCGGGGTGTCGCTGATGGGGCTGGCCTCGATCGTGCTGGGGCTGAGCTTTGTTGCCGGGGCGCCGATCTGGCTGGCGGTGGCGCTGGCGCTGGCGGTCGGGCTGGCGGCCGGGGCTTTCAACGGCACCGTGGTTGCCAATACCGATGTGAACCCGCTGGTGATCACCCTGGCGATGCTGTTTTTCTACTCCGGGGTTGCCTCTGGCCTGCCGACCCTTCTCGACATGCTGGGGTTTCAGGCCTATGGCGCCGGCGGCTTCGAGGCCTATCAATACGAGGGCATCGGCGGGCTGCCCAAATCCTTCACCTGGATTGGCACCGGTCGGATCGGCTGGGTGCCGATGCCGCTGGTGATCACCATTACCCTGACCCTGGTTGCCGGCTGGCTGATGAGCCGCACCCGCTTCGGGCGCTTTCTCAAGCTGATCGGCGTCAACCCCGAGGCCGCCCGCTATACCGGCGTGCCGGTCAGGCGCACGCTGATCACGGTCTATGCGCTCAACGGTGTGGCGGCGGCGGTGGCCGGGCTGGTCCTGACCGCCTATTTCACCTCGGCGCGCTCGGACCTGGGCGCCGAGGCGCTGCTCAACATCATTACCGCCGTGGTTCTTGGCGGCTCGTCGATCTATGGCGGCCAGGGGTCGGTGCTGGGCACGTTTCTTGCCGGCCTGGTGCTTGGCTATCTGCGCCAGGGGCTGCTGGCGCTGGGTATTACCAGCGATGTGGTGCCGGTGATCGTCGGCGCGCTTTTGATTGGCACGGTTGCATCGCGAATCGCGGTTTCGGCGCTCAACCGCAAACGTGCAAACCGCGCATCTTACGAGGCGGAACGAGGAGCAGTTGCGGCAATTGGCGAGTGACCCTCATTCGCTTGAACAAGTGGTCGGACAACGGCCCGAACATGAAACTTCACCAGGAGGAAAGACAATGAAATTCAGAAATCTGATCGCCGGGGCC
>CAZPDV010000092.1:0-7474 GCA_964585355.1 uncultured Aliiroseovarius sp. | reverse complement strand
CCCCTCGCCCGCCCGCGCCAGCAGCGCCTCGAAAACCATGGCCATGCAGCGGGCATAATCCGGCCTGTCCAGCGGCGGCTCTGCCATTCGTGGCCGGGTCAGGGCGGCGGCGCGCAGGCTGCCATTGCCCCAAAGCGGGTGCAGCCGCCCGGTCTCGCGCCGAAAGGCGTCGGCGCTTTCCGCCTCGGCCAGCATGCGCCACAGCGCGGAGTGGCGCGCCTCTGCCGGCAGGGCCAGCAGAACGCAGGCCGCTGCCGTCACATCGCCGTGCTGCACCGGGCGCATCTCAGACCGTCACCTCCAGCGCCCGGAACAGGCCGGGGCCGAAGCTGGCCGAAACCTGCGCCACCTCCACCGTGAACGGCGCGCTCACCCCGTCGGCGGCCTGGGCGCTGGCGGCATAGGTCCAGCCCGGGGCGCTCAGCGTCACCTCGCGCTTGATGGCGGTGCCCTGCCGCACCCGCAGCAGGTATTGCTCGCTATCCTCGCCCAGCGGCACCTCGGCCGATTGCCAGCTGTCGCCGTCGATCCGGGTGCGCCGGACCCAGCTTATGGCCAGGTCGCCGGCGCCGTCACGCTCGGCCTTCAGATGTGCGGGCGCATAGGGGCGCAGGCCGATCCCGTCAAAGGCATGTTGCTGATGCACATAAACCGGGTCGTCATAGGGCCGCGCCGCCGGGCCGATCCGGTAGTGCCGGCTGAGCCCGCGCGAGGACAGCGCCAGGTCGATCTGCCGTGGCGCGCTGTCCAGCAGCACGAAGACCGAGCCCACCGGCCAGGCGGCGGGCATCAGCGCGTCCGAGCCCAGCTGCCCGCGCAGGCGCAGGCTCAGGTCATAGACCCCCGGCGCCACCAGCGTGGCATTGGCAAACTGGAACACCTCCCAGTTGTCCACGCTGCCATCCCCGATCACCGCCGCATTGGCGCCGTTGAGCATCTCCAGGGTCGAGACCGAGCTGAGCTCCCCCGACGACAGCTGCACCCGCAGCGCCGGGCCGTGGTCGTAAAGCGCCGGGCTGGCGGCGAAGAGCGGCGATTGCGTCACCCCGATCACCGCCCGGGCCGGCAACAGCTTGTTGAGCGCATAGCCGGCATCGCTGGCCGAGGCATAGACCGCGACCGAGCCCGGCCACGGCGTCGCCGTCACCGCCAGATGCGGCGCATGCGGCACCTCGTCGCCGGTCAGCAGCGGCAGGTCCATGAAAACCGGCCAGACCGGCACCGCCGGCACGAAGGGGCGCGGCCGCACCGCCAGTTCCACCGCATCCGAGGGCTGATACAGCCCCGGCTCGATCCGCACCGCCTCGATCCCCAGCTGCCCGGCCTGCTCGACCCGATCCAGCCGGTAAAGCTCGCGCCCCGCCTCGGTGGTGATCTCCACCACCTCGCCGGCCAGCGCCGAAAGCCGCGACATGGGCAGGGTGAAGCGCGCCGTGTCCCGCGCCACCCGCGCCTCGGACAGCCAGCGCTCGACAATGGCGCGGCCCTCGCCCTGGGTCAGGGCCAGCGGAAACTCCGATTGCGCCACCGACCGGCTCTCCTCGCCGGGCAGGATCGCCTCGGTGGCGCGGGTCTCGTAATCGCCCTCGGCCTCGACAAAGGCAAGGCGCACCCGCCCGGCAAGCTCGGCCTCAGGCGCCCGGGTCAGCTCCAGCGTGGTCTGCTCCCGCCCGGTCACCACCAGGCGCTCGGGGTCAAGCACATGCGCCGCCCGCCCGGTGCGACTGCTGAAAAACACCTTGCCCTGGCGCTCGGCCGCCTCGATCCCATAGGCCAGCATCAGCGGTTGCAGGGCCGAGCGCGCGCCGGCCACCTCGTTCACCGAATAGCCGCGCACCACGCCATGGGCCCGGCGCACATCCACCGCCCCCACCTGCGAGCGCCCGGCGATTTCCGCAATCACCGACCCGACCGAGCGGTTCGAGGCGCGCCCGTTCAGCCAATGCCCGCGGGCATAATTCGCGCCATCGCTCCACAGATCGACATTGCCGGGGAAAAACGGATAGGGCCGCGCATCCCAGGCCCAGACATGGGCGCGCCCCATATCCACCATCTGCACGCCGGTTTCGGCGTCGGTGGGGTTGTTGGCCGGATCGTTCCAGAACTCGTACATCGCCCGCAGATACTGCATCTGCATGAAGTCGTCGCGCCGGCCGTTGGAATATTTCGGCAGGCTCGATTCCGAGCTTTTCGGGTCAAGAAACTTGTTGGGCTGGTTGGTGCCCTTGTCGATCGCGGCACAGCCCATTTCGGTGAACCAGATCGGCTTGGACCCCGGCAGCCAGGCGGTCGGCGCCTCCGAACGCACCCCGCCGACCCGCTCATGGTGGCTGCGGCTCCACCAGTTCTTCAGATCCTTGTAGCGCCACACCCAGGGCTCGCCATAGGCGCCATCGGTGATCGGCGTGCGCAGCTGCACCTCGGCGGCTTCCGGGGCATGATAATACCAGTCATAGCCCTCGCCGCCCATGATGTTGGACTTGAGATAGTCCAGATCATAGATCGAATCCCATGCCTGCGCATCCAGGTGGTCGTCGCCCTCGCGCCAGTCAGACAGCGGCATGTAATTGTCTATGCCTATGAAATCAATGTTGGAATCAGCCCAGAGCGGATCGAGGTTATAGAGGATGTCGCCGCCGGCCTCGGGCGGCTGGAAGCCGAAATACTCGGTCCAGTCCGCCGCATAGCCGATCTTGACATCCGGGCCGACAATGGCCCGCACATCCGCCGCCAGCTGGATCAGCGCCTCCACCGCCGGGAAATTGCCGCTGGCGCCGCGAATATGGGTCAGCCCCCGCAATTCCGAACCGATCAGAAAGGCATCGACCCCGCCGGCGGCCACGCATAAATGCGCATAATGCAGGATCATCCGCCGGTACGAAAACTCGGCCGGGCCGGTATAATCCACCCCGTCCGCCGTGACCGTGAAGTCGCCCGGCGCGGCGGAGCCGAAAAACGTTGCCACCTCGGCCTCGGCGGCGGCGCTCTGGTCGGGGCTGCCCGCCTGCCCCGGCGCCAGGCTCAGCGTGATCCGCCCCCGCCACGGCAGCGCCGGCTGGCCGGGATCGCCCGCCGCATAGGGGTTGGGCAGGGTATTGCCCGCCAGCTGATCCATCAGGATGAACGGATAGAACGTCACCGCCTTGCCGGCATCGCGCAGCGCCGCGATCGCCTCTTTCACCGACTGGTCGGTGGGGGTGCCGCCATAGACCGGCCGCCCGGCCTCCTGCGCCACCAGCGCCGCCGCGCTGCGGCCGATCCCCGACACCGACCATGCCATCTGGTCGCCATCCACATCGGCTTGCTCAACCTTGGGCTGCACCGCGGTCTCGGCACAACGCAGGTCCGAGCCGAACCAGCTCACCACCAGCGACGCCGCCCCGCAATTGGGCAGTTCCTCGTTCAGCACCGCAAGCGAGGTGGCAAAGTCGGTCTTGCCCGAGGGGCTGTTGGTATTGGCCGCCCGCGACACGCCCGGCGCCGAGGTCAGATAGACCGGCGTCGTGGCCAGGGCATATTCGCCCGAGCCGGGGATGATCGCCACCGCCCGGGTGCCGCGGGCGATTTCCGCCGGGGCGTCGGGCTGCTCGGGGCGGACCACCTCGAAATTGAACAGCGGCACCCGGTTGCCGAACCGGGTCACGTCCAGATCCTCGAACACCACATAGGCAATGCCGCGATAGGCCGGTGCCTTGCCGGCGCCGTTCACCGCCTCGATCTTGGGATCGGGCAACTGATCCTCGCTGCCCTTGTACACCCGCATGTTCAGCTCGTCCGGGGCGATCTCCACCCCATCCGCCCAGATCCGCCCGACCCGGGTGATCTCGCCCTCGCACAGGGCAATGGCCAGGCTGACCCGGTAGCTGAACTCGGTGGTGGTCGGGCCGCTGGACAGCCCCTTGCCGCCGCCGGTCTCGCTGCGCACCTCCTCGAAGCGGGTGGCCCAGATCACCTGCCCGGCCAGGCGCATGCGGCCATAGACCTGCGCCACCGCCGCGCCCTCGCTGGCGCCCGCCAGGCGAAAGCGGTCCACCCGGCCATGCTCCACCGGCTCCGAGCCCGCGCCCAGCAGCCGCTGGTCGATCACCCGGCCCACCGTGGCCCCCACGGCCCGGCCAATCAGCACCGAAGACAGGCCAAGAACCCCGCCCCCGATTGAGCCGCCAATCGCCGCGCCCGCGGCAGAAAGAAGAATAGTCGCCATCGTCAGATCCTTTCGGGGAACGAAAAGCACGCAACGATCCTGCGTGCCCAGGGGGCGGAAAGCGGGCTTTCCACCACGCCATGCCCGCTATATGCGTGAATGAAGGTTTCAGCCGGTTTCGCGGCGCCGATCACGCCCAGATGCTTGGCCACGGCCCCGGCGCGCATGCGAAACAGCACCACATCGCCGGGGCCGCGCGCGGCCGGGGATTTCTCGCGCAGATACTGCCGGGCGGCGCGCCACAGCACCTCCTCGCGCGCCGGCTCGTCCCAGTCGCGGCTATAGGGCGGCAGCGCCGCCGGCTCGGCCCCGAACAGCTCGCGCCACAGCCCACGCACCAGCCCCAGGCAATCGGTGCCCGCCCCCCGGCGGCTGGCCTGGTGCACATAGGGCGTGCCGATCCAGCCGCGCGCCCGCGCCGCAATGCTCTCTCCCCGGCTGGTCATCAGCCCTCTCCGCTGCCCAGAAGCGGCGGCACATAGGGCCCGCCATCATTGCTGGCGCTGTTGACCGGGGTGGCCATCAGCCAATCCTCGCCGGGAATGTCCGGGAAGCCGCGGAAATTCACGAAGTTGTTGAATTTCAAGCGACATGTGGGCGCCTGCTTGTCACAGCCCGCCTCGAAGCGCAGCATGTCGCCCGGCGCGATCGGCGCGCGAATGGCCTGCCACAGCTCGATCTCGCGCCCCTCGGCGCCGAGCCGGTCGTTCTTGATCGCCCCGCTCAGCCCGGCCGCCTCTCCGCTCAGCACCACCAGGCGGCCGCGCTCGAACCAGCGGTCGTCGAAGCCGGTGAAATCGGCGAACGTGAACCGGACCGCTTCCTCGACCCCCTCGCAGGGGCGCTCGGAAACATAGCCCGGCACGCTCAGATCGACCCGACAGCGCGCATCGCCCAGCACCGCGCTGCACGGGCGCTGATAGACCAGCCCCTGCGGCGCGTTGAGCGCCTCGCCCAGGCCCAGAAGCTCGGCCTGAAAGCCGCCCTCGGCCCGCACCAGCTCGCCCAGAGAGCCCCGGAACTGCATCATCCGCTCGTCGGGATTGGCCCAGTTGACCAGCCACGCCTCGATCTGGGCGCCATCATAGCGCCCGGCGCGAATGTCGGCCTCGGTGATCGCCGCATCCGACAGCGCCCCCACCGCCTCGCTGTTGTCCACGCTCAGCCCGGTGGTCTGCATCAGGGCGCGCGCGGTCAGCCCGGTATCGGCCTTGAACACCAGCCCGTCAAAGGCCAGGTCGCGGTCATGGTCGGTAAAGCCCAGCCGCGTGCCATCGCGCCGGGTCAGCGCCCAGGCCCGGGCCACCGTGGTCAGCCCGGCTTCCAGATGGGCCAGAAATGCCTCGGACCCCGCCATCAGACCCGCACCTCCACCACCGGCACATTGGGCACATCGCCCGCCTTGAACGAGGCGACCGAGGTCTGGATCCGGTCGGTGTCAAAGCGCACCGGCACGTCGAACTCGAACCCCGCGGTCACTTCCGCATTGGCATCAGGCGCCGTATAAAGCGTTACAATTCCGGTGGTTACATCCACATCGTAATGTACCGATTCCTGAAGCTCGTCGCCCTGCAGACCAATCCTGACGCTGCCCAGCACCGGCTTGGTGATCGGGCGGACATATTCATGCACCCCCGAGCGATAGGTCTTGGTCAGCTGAAACTCGGTGCGCACCCCGTCGCCCCAGCCCAGAACCTGATCGGTATAGGCCGGCGTGTCATTGGGCAGGCAGGACTTGTAATCCGACCAGTCCTTCCAGCGAAAGCCGTAAAGCTGCCCGCGCCGGGCCTCGAAAAAGGCGATCAGCACCTCCACATCGTCCAGGCTGCGCATGCCCACGCCCGCGTCATAGCGCCGGCGCGAATCCGCCCAGGGGGTGTTGCGTTCCTCATAACCATTGGCCAGCGTGACGATCTCGGTGCGCCGCTCGGGGCCGCCGACCGAACCGAAAGACAGGTTCGGCGGAAAGCGTTCTTCGTGAAAATTCATGGGTTTATCCTCCGGTTACCGGTGCCGCTGCCCGCGGGCAAGCGCGCGCGCCATCTGGGCCGCGATCTGGCTCTGGCTGCGCTTGAAGCCCTCCACGTCGGGCGTGGTGATGTTCATGGTGATGTTGACCGCCTGGCCGCCGGCGCCGCGCACCCCAAGGCGCCCGTCCGGGCCCCGCGCCAGCGGCATGATCGCCTCGGGCCCGGCCTCGCCCATCAGCCCCATGCCGCCCCGCATGGGAAAGGCCATGGCGCCCGACACCACGCCGCCGCGGGCAAAGGGGGTAACGCCCCCCATCAGGCTGCCCACCGCCCCGGCCAGCAGCCCGCCGAAATGGTCGGTCACCGGCTTGAGCGCCGCATTATAGGCCGCATTCACCATGCTCTGTGCCACCTGGCCCAGCGCGTCGGACAGCTTGGCGCCGTCGAAGATCAGCCCGTCGAAAGCCTTGCGCAAGCCGCTGGAAATCCCCCGGCTGAGCAGGTTCACATCGGTGCCCAGATCGGCAATGCTGGCCTGCATCTGGCGCAGCTCGGCGGTGAAGGCGGCGGTCATGCTCTGGGCGCCGTCCATGGCGTTTTCCAACGCATCCACCTGCTCCTGAAATCCGTTAATCGAGGTCAAATCGGCCATCGTCTTCTCCTTTGTTCCCTTGCCGGCCCGGCCCCGGCGCATGGTCGGGAAAGGCCTGTGCCAGTTCCCTCAGCCGGGCCCGCCCCATGGGCGCCGCCCCGCCTTCCAGGCCCAGCTTCACCACCAGTTCGGCCGGGGTCAGCGCCCAGAATTCGCCGGGGCTCAGCCCCAGCCCGCGCAGCCCCAGCCGCATCAGCGCCGGCCAGTCGAACCGCGCCGGCCCGCCCCCCGGCTCAGCCATCGCCCGGCCCCGGCGCCACCGCAAAGGCGCGCGCCAGCAGCTGCCCCGCCGCCCGCGCCGCCCCCACCGGGCCGCCCTCGATCTCGGCGGTAAGCAGGTCTTCGGCCTGCCCCCGCCAGCCGCCGCCACGCAGCCCCGCCACGATCAGCATGAGCACGTCGCGGCTGGAAAATGCGCCCGCCTCGAACCGCTCGACCAGGCCGATCAGCGTGTCTGCCTCCAGCCCCGCCTCCAGCTCGGCCAACGCCCCCAGCGTCAGCTTGAGCACATGGCGCTCCCCGTCGATGACCAGCGCCACCTCTCCCGTCCACGGATTGGCCATGTCAGATCGCCGTGAAGGTCAGCTCGCCGGCCGAGGCCATGGAAAGCTCATAGGTGGCCTCGCCGTTATGGGTGCCGGCATAGTC
>CAZPDV010000091.1:0-7515 GCA_964585355.1 uncultured Aliiroseovarius sp. | reverse complement strand
GGGAACATATCCAGCGGGTCTACGAACTGTGCGACCGCAACGTGAGCGAAACCGCGCGGCGGCTCAACATGCACCGGCGCACCCTGCAACGCATCCTTGCCAAACGCAGCCCCAGATGAGCGCGCGCGGCGTCCTTGCCGCGCTGCTCCTGTCCGGGTGCGCTGTCACCGGCGCGGCCGACCGGGTGCCGCCGAACCCGTCGCCCGGCCTTGTCCCCGACCGAAACGGTCTTGCGGTCGTGGGCACCGGCCTGCGCATTGATTTCGACCGCGCCCCCGCCGGGGTCATTGCCGCGCTCGATCGCCTCCGGGGGGCGCATCGGCCGCTGCCGCTGGAAACCTGCCCGGCCGGCATTCTCCGGCAATATCAGTGGGGCGACCTGATCCTCACCTTTACAGATGAACGCTTCGTGGGATGGCGGCAGGCAGGGGCCTCGGCCGGCCTGATCTGCGGTGCCGCCTCCAGACCAAAGACGTTTGCAACAATGGGGAGCAAATGACCGAAACCGAAACCGCCGCCAGGGGGCCGCTTGCCGGGCTGCGCGTGCTTGACCTGTCGCGCATCCTTGCCGCGCCTTTTGCCACACAGTTTCTTGGCGATCTGGGCGCTGACATCATCAAGGTCGAAAGACCGGGGCGCGGCGATGACACCCGCGCCTGGGGGCCGCCTTACGTGACCGATGCCGACGGCCGGCCCACTGGCGAAAGCGCCTATTACCTGTCTGCCAATCGCAACAAGCGCTCGATCGCGCTGGACATGGCCAACCCGCAAGATGCCGAAACCATCCGGCGCATGGCGACCCGGTGCGATGTTCTGATCGAAAATTTCAAGGTTGGCGGGCTTGCCAAATACGGCCTGGATTATGACAGTATCCGGGCGGTCAACCCGGCGATCGTCTATTGCTCGGTGACCGGCTTTGGCCAGACCGGCCCCAATGCCCACAAGCCGGGCTATGACCTTCTGGCCCAGGGCGCCGGCGGCATCATGAGCCTGACCGGAGAACCCGACGGCGAGCCCATGAAGGTCGGCGTGGGCATTGCCGATATCATGTGCGGCATGTACGCCGCCAACGCCATCCAGGCGGCGCTGATCCACCGGATGAAAACCGGCGAGGGGCAACATATCGACATCGCCCTGCTCGACAGCCAGATCTCGTGGCTGGTGAACGAGGGGGTGAATTACCTGACCTCGGGCGAGGCGCCGCAAAGGCGCGGCAACCAGCACCCCAATATCGTGCCCTACCAGGTGTTTGAATGTGCCGACGGGCATGCGCTGGTCGCGGTCGGAAACGATGCCCAGTTCGCCCGCTTTGTCGAGATGATCGGCCTGCCCGACCTGGCCACCGACCCGCGCTTCATCAAAAACTCGGACCGGCTCAAAAACCGCGAGGCCCTGATCCCGCTGATCGCCGCCCGCCTGCGCCAGATGCCCAAGGCCGAAGTAGTGGACGGGATGGAGCGCGTGAGCGTCCCCGGCGGCGAGATCAACACCATCCCCGAGGTTTTCGCCTCGGACCAGGTGGCCGCGCGCGACATGAAGATCAGTGTGCCCTATCCGGGCGCCGCCGGCGGCAAGGTCGATCTGATCGGCAACCCGGTCAGGTTCTCGGCCACCCCGGTCACCTATCGCCGCCACCCGCCGCGCTGTGGCGAACATACCGACGAAATCCTGCGCGAACTTCTGGGCGAGGACCCGGACTCGGGGGGATGATCTGCCTGCCATCAGGCATTTTTACCAATTGATAAAATTTTATTCCTGTGGCAAGATAGGCAAAAATCCAGCCACGGGAGGCTCCTTTGACACACAATGCCAACGCGCCCGGCATCGCCGCCGGGCGGCTTTCACCCGAAGAATATGCGGCCCGATTCGCCGATCTGCACCCGCCGCTCAGCGACCACGAGGCGCTGGTGGCCGCGGATCGGTGCTATTTCTGCCACGATGCGCCCTGCATGGAGGCCTGTCCGACCACGATCGACATCCCCCTGTTCATCCGGCAGATCGCCACCGGCACGCCCGAGGCCGCCGCCCGCACCATCCTGACCCAGAACATCATGGGCGGCATGTGCGCCCGGGTCTGCCCCACCGAAACCCTGTGCGAAGAGGTCTGCGTGCGCATGACCGCCGAAGAGCAGCCGGTGGAAATCGGTCGCCTGCAGCGCTATGCCACCGACCGGCTGATGGAGCGCGGGCCGCAGCCTTTTGCCCGCGACGAGCCAACCGGCAAGCGCGTGGCCGTGGTCGGCGCCGGGCCTGCCGGCCTTGCCGCCGCCCACCGTCTGGCCATGTATGGCCACGCGGTCACGCTGTTTGACGCCCGACGCAAGCCCGGTGGGCTCAATGAATTCGGCATTGCCTCGTACAAGGCCACCGACAATTTCGCCACGAAAGAGATCGAGTGGCTGCTGGGCATTGGCGGCATCGAGCTCAAGCTGGGGCAGGCGCTGGGCAATGGGCTCAACCTCGATACGCTGAGTGCGGAATACGACGCGGTGTTTCTGGGGCTCGGCCTGACCGACACCAACCGGCTGGGGATCGAAGGCGAGGCGCTGGACGGCGTGGTCGATGCCGTCGATTTCATCGCGGTGCTGCGCCAGACCGAAGACCTTGCCAGCCTGCCCATCGGCAACCGGGTGGTAGTGATCGGCGGCGGCATGACCGCCATTGACGCGGCCGTGCAGGCCAAGCTGCTGGGCGCCGAAAGCGTCACCCTGGCCTATCGCCGCGGGCGCGAGGACATGCCCGCCTCGAAATACGAACAGGACCTGGCGGCGACCAAAGGCGTCTGCATCCTGACCCACGCCACCCCGGTGGCCATTCATGGCAACGGCGCGGTCAGCGCGATCGAGTTCCAGCGCACCGGCAGCGACGCCCGCTTCACCCTGGAATGCGACCAGGTGATGAAGGCCATCGGCCAGAAACTCGGCGACGCGCTGGGGCTTGAGACCGACGGTCGCAAGATCGCCGTCGATGGCACCGGGCGAACCTCGCGTGCCGGCATCTGGGCCGGGGGCGATTGCGCCAGCGGCGGCGACGACCTGACCGTGACGGCAGTTGCCGAAGGCCGCGACGCCGCCGAAGATATCCACGCAACTCTGATGGGCGAGGGCTGAGACATGGCTGACCTGACAAGCAACTTCCTGGGCATCAAATCCCCCAACCCGTTCTGGCTGGCCTCGGCCCCGCCCACCGACAAGGAATACAACGTCCGCCGCGCCTATGAGGCCGGCTGGGGCGGCGTGGTCTGGAAAACCCTGGGCGAAGCCGGCCCGCCGGTGGTCAACGTCTCGGGCCCGCGCTATGGGGCGATCTATGGCCCCGACCGGCGGCTGATGGGGCTCAACAATATCGAGCTGATCACCGACCGCCCGCTGGAGGTGAACCTCGAGGAAATCACCAGGGTCAAGCGTGACTATCCCGACCGTGCCCTGATCGTCAGCCTGATGGTCCCCTATGACGAAGCCGCCTGGAAAGATATCCTGGAAAAGGTCGAGGTCACCAATGCCGACGGGGTCGAGCTCAACTTCGGCTGCCCGCATGGCATGGCCGAGCGCGGCATGGGCTCGGCAGTGGGGCAGGTGCCGGAATATGTCGAACAGATCACCCGCTGGGTGAAAAAGCACTATGCCCGCCCCTGCATCGTCAAGCTCACCCCCAACATCACCAATATCCTCGGCCCGGCCGAAGCCGCCATGCGCGGCGGCGCCGATGCGGTGAGCCTGATCAACACCATCAACTCGATCACTTCGGTCGATCTTGACAACATGGCCCCCGAACCCACCATCGACGGCAAGGGCACCCATGGCGGCTATTGCGGCCCGGCGGTCAAGCCGATCGCCATGAACATGGTGGCCGAAATCGCCCGCAACCCGGAAACGGCCGGCCTGCCGATCAGCGGCATCGGCGGCGTCACCACCTGGCGCGACGCAGCCGAATTCATGGCGCTGGGGGCGGGCAATGTACAGGTCTGCACCGCCGCCATGACCTATGGCTTCAAGGTGGTGCAGGAAATGATCTCGGGGCTCAGCCAGTGGATGGATGAAAAGGGCCACAAGAGCATCGCCGATTTCGTCGGCATGGCCGTGCCCAACGTCACCGACTGGCAATATCTCAACCTCGATTACGTCACCAAGGCGGAAATCAACCAGGACCTGTGCATCAAATGCGGCCGCTGCTTTGCCGCCTGCGAAGACACCAGCCACCAGGCCATCGCCATGAGCGACGACCGCAGCTTCACCGTCAAGGATGAAGAATGCGTGGCCTGCAACCTCTGCGTCGATGTCTGCCCGGTCGAGGGCTGCATTACCATGCGCAGGCTGAAACCGGGCGAAGTGGATGCGCGCACCGGCATGGTGGTACCGGAAGACAGCCGCAACTGGCTGCAACACCCCAACAATCCGGGTGCCGACCCGCTGGCCTGTATCGTCCGGGGCCAATAAGCATTCACGGAAATCGGGAGGCGGCAGTCAGTGCCGCCTTTCATCTTTCCCCAAATACTCCCGCCGGAGGCCTGAAATCTGCCGAGCGCAGCGAGGCCACGCCGGGCGGGAGCCCTGGCAAACCGGAACTGCCGGCCTCACGCCCCACTGTCCGGCGCAACCCCGATGCCGCGCAGGATGATCTCCTTGATCGCCGCCTTGGCCTCGGCCCAGCCGGCATCGTCGAGCGGCTCGCCACCATTGAGCGTTTCGATCTGATGGCCGAAATCGGCATAATGCTGGGTCGTCGCCCACAGCATGTAAAGCAGGTGCCGCGGGTTGACCGGCGCCATCTTGCCCGCGTCGATCCAGCTCTGAATCACCGCCATGCGCCCCTCGGTCCAGTCGGTGAGGGTGGTTTCCAGATAGTCCTGGATCACCGGCGCCCGGTGCATGACCTCGCTGGCCCAGACCTTGGAGCCCGCCGGATGCCGGCGCGAGATCTCCATCTTGGCGTCGATATAGGCGCCAATCCCTTCGGCCGGCCCGTCGGCCTGATCGAAACTGTCGGCGGCCTCCAGCCAGATGTCGAAAATGCGTTGCACCACCCGGCGATAGAGCGCCTCCTTGGTGGGAAAGTAGTAATGCAGGTTGGCCTTGGGCAGGCCGGCCATGTCGGCAATCAGCTGCATGGTGGCGCCGCCGAAACCGGCCTCGGCAAACACCTTTTCGGCGGCTTCAAGGATCACCCTTTCGCGCGCACGGCGAATTTCCTTCTTGCTGAGCGGGCGGGCACTGCCTTGCATGGCGAAAGGTCCAGAAAGTTGTTGACCGATTGGTCAGGTTATGGTCATCTCATCCTGACCATACGGTCAGGAACCGACCAATGGCAAGAGGCGCAACGCCCACGGGTCAACCAACATGGGAGAGAGACATGCCAGCCCCCGCAGCTAATCTGAAAGTCAATGGCGACCGGCTTTGGGAAAGCCTGATGGAAATGGCCAAGATCGGCCCCGGCGTGGCCGGCGGCAACAACCGCCAGACCCTGACCGACGCTGACGCCGAAGGCCGCGCCCTGTTTCAGAAATGGTGTGAACAGGCCGGCATGACCATGGGCGTCGATTCCATGGGCAACATGTTTGCCCGGCGCGAGGGCGAAGACCCGGACGCGCTGCCGGTCTATGTCGGCAGCCACCTCGACACCCAACCCACCGGCGGCAAATATGACGGCGTGCTGGGGGTGCTTGGCGGGCTGGAACTGGTGCGCACGCTCAATGATCTCGGGGTCAAGACCAAACGCCCGATCGTGGTCACCAACTGGACCAACGAGGAAGGCACCCGCTTTGCCCCGGCCATGCTGGCCTCGGGGGTTTTTGCCGGCATGCATACCGAGGAATGGGCCAAGGACCGCGAGGATGCCGAGGGCAAGAAGTTTGGCGATGAGCTCAGGCGGATCGGCTGGGAGGGCGACGAGCCGGTGGGCGCGCGCAAGATGCACGCCATGTTCGAGCTGCATATCGAACAGGGTCCGATCCTCGAGGCCGAGGGCAAGGAGATCGGCGTGGTTACCCACGGGCAGGGCCTGTCCTGGACCCAGGTGACGGTTACCGGCAAGGATAGCCATACCGGCTCGACCCCGATGCCGATGCGCAAGAATGCCGGGCTGGGCATGGCGCGGATGCTGGAACTGGTGGACGAGATCGCCTGGTCGCACAAGCCGCATGCGGTTGGCGCCGCGGGGCATATTGACGTCTATCCCAACTCGCGCAACGTGATCCCCGGCAAGGTGGTCTTTACCGTCGATTTCCGCTCGCCCGACCTGGCGGTGATCGAGGACATGGAGCAGCGCTTTGCCGAGGGCGCCAAGAAGATCGCCGAGGAAATGGGGCTTGGGGTCGAGCTGGAAAAGGTTGGTGGCTTTGACCCGGTGACCTTTGACGAGGGCTGTGTGAACGCGGTGCGCAACGCCGCCGAGCGGCTGGGCTACAGCCACATGGACATCATCTCGGGTGCTGGCCACGATGCCTGCTGGATCAACCGGGTTGCCCCCACCGCCATGGTGATGTGCCCCTGTGTCGATGGGCTGAGCCACAACGAGGCCGAGGAGATCTCGAAGGAATGGGCGACGGCCGGGGCGGATGTGCTGATGCACGCGGTGGTCGAGACCGCCGAAATCGTCGAGTGAGCCGAGCGGGCGGGAGCGAGGGGCCAGCCCCTCGCGCTCCCCGGAGTATTTGACGAAAGATGAAAGGGCCAGGGGTGCGGGGAGTGATTGGCTGGATTTCAGGCAGTGTCCTGGCGGCGGCAGCCGGCATGGCCAGTGCCGCGCCCGCACCCGGCGTGGACTGGGACTGGCAATTGTCCGGTCGCGTTCACCCGCCCGCCGGCATCGCCGCCTTTGACGCGGATCCCGATTCGGTCAGCCGCGCGCAGGTTGAGCGGCTGCGCCGCGCCGGAGTCTATACGATCTGTTATGTTTCGGTCGGCACCATCGAGGAGTATCGCGCCGACAAGGCGGCGTTTCCCGCCAGCGTCGTCGGCAAAACCTATGGCGACTGGCCGGATGAGAAATTTCTGGATGTGCGGCAGCTGGATGTGTTGCTACCGCTGATGCGGGTGCGGTTTGCGCGCTGCAAGGCGCTGGGTTTTGATGCGGTCGAGCCTGACAACGTGGACGTTTACCAAAACGACAGCGGCTTTCCGATTTCGCAGGCAGAAAACCTGCGTTATATCAAGGCGTTGGGAAGCATGGCCCATGAGATGGGGCTGGAGATCGGTCAGAAGAACGTGCCTGAGCTGACCGGCGCGCTGGTCGGGCGGATGGATTTTGTCATTACCGAGAGTTGTTTTCAGGATCACTGGTGTAACGATGTTGCCGCCTATACCCGTGCCGGCAAGCCGGTTTTCGACGCGGAGTATACCGACCGGCGGATCAACTGGAACAAGGCCTGCAACGAGGCCGCGCGGCTCGACATTTCGATGATTCTCAAGGATCGTGATCTGGGCGCGGGCCGCAAGAGCTGTAACGAATAGGGAGAGGACGACATGGCTGACAAGGTTATCAGGAACGGAACGATCGTGACCGCCGATCTGACCTACA